>JACQHM010000195.1 GCA_016199025.1 Candidatus Methylomirabilota bacterium
CCTCCCCGGAATCAGAGCTGGAGAAACCTGTGACGGTGGCGGTGATCGGACGCCCAAACGTTGGGAAATCCTCCCTCGTCAACAGGATCCTGGGAGAGGAAAGGGTCATCGTGGATGACCTTCCCGGAACGACCCGGGATGCTGTGGATACCCCCTTCGTGTACCGCGACAAACCTTACCTGTTGATCGACACAGCCGGGATCCGGGCCCCCGGCAAGGTGAAAGATCTTGAACGATACAGCATCCTCAGGGCGGAGCGGAGGGTGGAGCGGGCTGACGTCGCCTTGGTCATCATCGATGCCTCACAGGGGGTGACGGCCCAGGACACCAAGATCGCGGGGATCGCCCACGAGGCCGGGTGCGGCATCATCCTTGTGGCCAATAAATGGGACCTCGTGGGGGACGAGCTGGCCGACGAGTTTATCCTTACCATAAAGGACCGCTTGAAGTATCTTGACTACGCCCCTATTGTCCTCGCCTCGGCCAAAACCGGGCTCCGGGTGATGCACTGTTTGGACGTTGTTGAGGCTGTGAACGCTGAAAGGGAAAAACGGATCCCCACCCCGAGGCTTAACGCGTTCATCGGGGAGGTGGTTGCCAAATTCCCTCCACCTCCTTCCAGGGGGAGGAAGGTGAAGATCCGCTTCGTCACCCAGACGAAGGGAGCCCAGCCGACCTTCCTCTTCTTCATTGATGGGGCCCCCAGCCTGCATTTCTCCTATGAGCGATACCTCGAGAACCGGCTGCGGGAGGCCTATGGGTTCCAAGGGGTCCCCTTGCGGTTGATCTTCCGGGAGAGGAAGAGAGGCTGATGGGCTTCAGGGTTCTCTTCTTTGAAGCCTCTTCGGGGGAAGAAAGCCGCCTTTTCCCTTGACAGTCAGGGGAGCTTGTGCTACTTAGAACAAAGAAGAACCGAGCGTTTCCTGCGCTGATGCAGGCCCCCCACGAGGTCCTGGTATCAGCGCAATTGTTGATTGACGGTCTTTTCCCTGTGAGGTCCGACATGATCACATTTGAGAAGCTCTCGCCACCAAAGAATGGGACCCGGATCGAGACAGCGAAAGATGGCTTGGTAGTCCCTGAGGAGCCTATCATCCCCGTTATCGAGGGGGACGGCACCGGGGTTGACATCTGGGCGGCCTCCGTGAGGGTCTTCGACGCTGCCATCGCCAAGGCCTACGAGGGGAAGCGAAAAGTGGTCTGGTTTGAGATCTATGCGGGGGAGAAGGCGTACAAGAAGTATGGTGAATGGCTGCCTCAGGACACGATCCGGGCCATTGAGCACTACATCGTGGCCATCAAAGGTCCCCTCACCACCCCGGTGGGCGGGGGGATCCGAAGCTTAAATGTCGCCCTTCGCCAAAATCTCGACCTTTACGCCTGCGTCAGGCCCTGCCGATACATCGAAGGCATCCCGAGCCCAGTGAAGCACCCGGAGAAGGTGGACATGATCATTTTCCGGGAAGCGACCGAGGATGTCTACGCCGGCATCGAGTGGCGGGAGGGGACACTGGAGGCAAAGAAGGTTTACGAGTTCTTGACCCGACAACTGGGTGTCAAGATGCGGGAGGACTCCGGCATCGGGGTGAAGCCGATCAGCATGACGGGAACCAAACGGTTGGTCCGGAAGGCGATCCAGTATGCCATCGACCGGGGGCGGAAAAGCGTGACCCTCGTTCATAAGGGGAACATCATGAAGTTCACCGAGGGGGCCTTCCGGGATTGGGGCTATGCCCTGGCCAAAGAGGAGTTTGGTGATGTCGCCATCACCGAGGATGGGCTTTACAAGGAGTTCGGCGGCAAGGTTCCCGACGGGAAGATCGTCATCAAGGACCGGATCAGCGACAGCATGTTCCAGCAGGTCCTGACCCGACCGGACGAGTATGAGGTGATCGCGACAATGAACCTGAACGGCGACCTCCTGGCGGATGCCATCGCCGCCCAGATCGGCGGCTTGGGCCTTGCCCCCAGCGGGAATATCGGCGACTCCATCGCCCTCTTCGAGGCCACCCACGGCACAGCGCCCAAATATGCCGGCCTGGATAAGGTGAACCCCAGCGCCGTGATTCTCTCAGGGGTCTCCATGTTCGAGTACCTGGGCTGGAAAGAGGCGGCCAATCTGATCGTCACCGCCATCGCCAAGACCATCAAGCAGAAGGTGGTGACCTATGACCTCGCCCGCCTGATGGACGGAGCGAAAGAGGTGAAGTGTTCCGAGTTTGCCACCGCCGTCATCAATAATATGTAGCATTGGGACGAGGTCTTCAGTCTTGGACGGATAACCCCCCCCAAGGCTGAGGCCCGAGGTAAGACATGCGCCCGAAAGTGACCGTTGTGGGGGCCGGAAACGTCGGGGCGACGGTCGCCCAGTATCTCGTTGAGAAAGAATTGGCCGATGTGGTGATGGTGGATATCATCGAGGGGCTCCCCCAGGGGAAGGGATTAGACATCCTGGAGGCGACGCCCATCGAAGGCTACGATGTCCAGATCCTCGGAAGCAACTCATACCAGGAGACACAAAATTCCGAGATTGTCATCATCACCGCCGGCCTGGCCCGCAAGCCAGGGATGAGCCGGGATGACCTCCTCTTTAAGAACGCAGAGATCGTGGGGGAGGTGGTGGATCAGGCGATCGAATATTCGCCGAGCGCTCTCCTCATTGTGGTCTCCAACCCCCTGGACGCGATGACCCAACTGGCCCTGAAAAAGAGCGGGTTTCCCAAGGATCGTGTCATCGGCATGGCCGGTGTCCTCGATTCTGCCCGGTTCAGAATCTTCATCGCTAGGGAGTTAAACGTCTCCGTCGAGAACGTCCATACCTTCGTCCTTGGTGGCCATGGGGATACCATGGTCCCCCTCCCAAGGTACTCTACCGTCGCCGGCATTCCCATCACGGAACTCTTGCCGCCTGAGAGGATCGAGGCCCTGATCCGTCGGACCAGGGAAGGAGGGGCGGAGATCGTCTCCCTTTTGAAAACGGGGAGTGCGTTCTACGCCCCTGGGGCGGCGGTCGCGGAGATGGTGGAGGCGATCCTCAAGGACAAG
>JACQHM010000196.1 GCA_016199025.1 Candidatus Methylomirabilota bacterium
CCCTTTGGCCAAGATTGGGGGGAAGGGCCTCTTCGTCAAGGAGATCGAGGAGGCCCTCCTGGAAGGCCGGATCGATCTGGCCGTCCATAGCTTGAAGGATCTCCCGGCCCAACTTCCCCAGGGCCTCATGATCGGGGCTATCCCTTTGCGCGAAGACCCCAGGGATGTCTTGATCTCTAAGGATGGCCGAACCTTCTCTGAGCTTCCCAAAGGGGCAAGGGTCGGAACCAGTAGTCTCCGGCGGACCGTCCAACTGCTTCATGTTCGGCCCGATTTCGAGATCGTCCCCCTCCGCGGGAACCTGGACACGAGGCTTCGGAAGCTTGAGCAGGAGGGGTTGGATGCCATCGTTGTGGCCGCAGCCGGGATCAAACGCCTCGGCCTGGAGGAGCGGGTGACCGAATACCTGTCCGAGGCGATCTGCCTTCCCGCCATCGGCCAGGGGGCGCTGGCGACGATTACCCGTGACAAAACTTACGAGCGGCTTCAGCAGGAGGTGGAACGGCTGAAGGGGCAGGGAGTGCTCGGGTAGGATGATATGTGGGACGGAAACCACAATGACGAACGGCGGAAGGCGGCGGAGGCAACGGCAAAGGAATGCATCCGTGTGCTGAAGGAACAGTTCGGCGTGCGGGAGGCGTTCGTGTTCGGGTCGCTCAGGGGCGACAGCCCCTGGCATGAGCGCTCAGACATTGACATCGCCGTGGAGGGGTTGGCACCACAGGATTACTGGCGCGCCCTCGCCACGTTGGAGCGACTGCTCCCCCCAGGAATGGAGTTAGACCTCATCCCGCTGGAGAGCGCCTCACCGCGATTAGTTGTGCGCGCGAAGGAAGAGGTGAAGATGCCTCAGGAACCGAAGGAGAGGTTGAGGGCACAAATCGAAGATGAATTTGCCAGCATGGAGCGGGTGGTAGAGGAGGTGGGCAGATTTCTCGCCAGTGCACCGGAGCAACCAAGCCTGTTGGAGTTAGCTGGTCTGGGTAAACTGGTGCACGACCTCTACAACGGCGCCGAGCGCATCTTTGAGCGGATAGCGGTGTGGCTCAATGAGGCGATGCCGTCAGGAGATCGCTGGCACATCGAATTTTTGGAGCAGATGCAGCGAGAAGTTCCCGGATGCCGCCCGGCAGTTGTTGACAAAGCGCTGGCGGCAAGGCTACTGGACTACCTGAAGTTTCGCCACCTCTTTCGTCATATCTACGAGTTGGAGTGGGACAGACTGCGCCCACTCGTCGAGGGCATGGCGGAAACACTGAGCGCCCTGCGGAACCAGGTGAGCCGCTTTTTAGATACCTTGATGCTAAAGGAGGCGGAGCAGGCTTCGGAAGGGGAGGCGCGTTGAGGAAAGCATGCCACCTTCGCCGGGCTTTTACGCGGTAGAGAAAAGTCAGGTGCAGCGGCGCATTGTCGCCCGCCCGAAAGAGACGATGAGCGTCATCAGCTTTCTGCGTGCCCTGATGCATGGTGGACGGCTGCCAAAAGAGGCGCTGGTAACGGGGTTGGACCGGATGCTGTATCACGTCTATCGGCTGCACGGGGAAGGAGCGGCAGGCAGGGAGGCGGTGCAGCAGGTGGTCAATGCCCTCAGCCGCTCGCTCTACAACCCGCAGGCGCGGAATCGGCTGCTCACCGAATCGCCTGTCGTCCTCTTCACGCTGGAGTATATCGAGCACGGAGAGCGTTGGAAGGCAGGGGTGCGCATCCGTCCAAGGAACGAACCGTTGGAGTTGTTCTGGCTGGAGCAGTTTTTGCCGCGCTGTGAGGTGACGGAGATGGGCGGGGAAAGTGTCTGTTACAGCCAATTTCGAAGGAGGCGAGAGGCATGGGGAGGAAATCGCCACGTCGGGTAACCCTTAGGGGATATGTGGCAGAGGTGCTCAAGAACGCAATTTACGAGAAGGGTGAGGCATTAGACGTTGTGGTGGCGGAGGCGCCGGACTTGCCCGGCTGCTTCACCCAGGGAGCCTCTTTTGAAGAAGCACGGGAGAACTTGATTGACGCCATCGAGGTGTGGATTATGGCAGGCTTGCAGAGCGGCGAGGAACTCCCGGTGGTGAATGGGTGTCAGTTGGCGATCACCGCCGGGCAAGGGAGGCGTGCCCGTGGCAAGGCTCTCGCCGGTGTCCAGACGTGAGTTGGTGCGGAAATTGAAAGCGCTTGGATTTGATGGACCGTTTCCAGGGGGGAAGCACGAGTGGATGCGTAAAGGCGCAGTGCGTATCATTGTGCCCAATCCCCACGAGGGCGACATTGACCCGGGACTGATTCGCCGGATTCTCCGTCAAGCCAGGATCTCGGTGGACGAATGGAACAAGGCATGAAGAGAGTAGATGCCATGACCATCGCCGATGTGTGTCGCCTATCGAATGAGGTCCGGTCAGGGGAACTGCTGATTTCTGTCTTTCTCGACCAAGCCCTTGTCAATCCGCACTCGAAAGAAGCCGACCGCGCATTTGTGCTGCGGGCGACGTATCCGACGGCGCCGCTGCGCTCGCTCTCGGAATATGTCACCCAGAAGTTGAGCGGCAAGCACCCCAAAGGCAGTGCCGTTGTGCGCGGCACCTATGGCAGCGGGAAGTCACATGCGTTGCTGGCGCTCTATCACGTCATTGGGGCGGGTAAAGACGCGCAGGCGACTTTGGACATCACCGATGAGGAGATTGCCAGCGACCTGCGTAAGTTGGACCCGGAGTTGGTGCAGAACGCGACCGAGGATCTGCAGCACCGGTGTGCCGACATTGCCGAAGCGCCGAGCGTCATCGGCACGGTGCTGCTCCATTCGTTTTCACCTTATGGCACGCCAGGGGCAATGGAAGAGGAGGTGCTGGTCGGGAGTCTCCGCTCCGACGGTAACATCAACGACCTGCGGGCGGCGCTGGAGGAGGTGCGGACGCGGTTGCCGGATAAAGCGTTGGAGCAGGTGACCATCGCCCAAGCGAGAACCGTTGCTGATGCCTTTAGGGTAACAGTGGAAGCGCTGACCCGGCTTTTGAAGCAAGCCGTAAGTCGCCCCGTCTTCATCACCAGCGACCATGGCTACCTATATGCCACATCACCCCACCACTACTGGGAGATGCCCAAAGGTATCGAGGACGTCGCCCGAAAAGTCTTCCCCCGTGAAAGCCGTGCCCAGCCCCTTAGCCAAGAAGGCGGGCATAACTTGTGGCATCAGGAAGCCAGCGGTGTCGAGCAGCGCCACTTTGTGGCTACCAACACCCATGTCGGCATGCGGGGGCGCTATTGGTGGGCCGGCGCCGGACCCAACGACCGCTGCACCGGACACGGGGGGTTGTCCCTCGTGGAATGTTTGGTGCCACTGCTCACCGCTCGAGCTGATCACCGCAGGTCTCCCAGAGAACTCTGATGAATCGTGAACTGAAGATTGGGACCCGGGGAAGTCCACTGGCCCTTGCCCAGGCGGGCTGGGTGGCCGAAGCGCTCCGACACCGATTCCCTGAACCTTTTGTCACGTTGGCTCCGATCAAGACCTCGGGCGATAAGTTCACCGATGTCCCCTTGGCCAAGGTTGGGGGGAAAGGCCTCTTCGTCAAGGAGATCGAGGAGGCCCTCTTGGAAGGCCGGATC
>JACQHM010000197.1 GCA_016199025.1 Candidatus Methylomirabilota bacterium
AACAGAATCAGCGTGGGCGACCCGGGGTTGACCCTCACGGTGACGGTGGCTGTATCGGTCCCGCCGTGCCCATCACTGATCGTGTAGGTGAACACGTCCGTGCCGATGAAGTCAGCGGTCGGCGTGTACGTCACGGTACCCCCGGCGTTGGGGACGACTGTCCCATGGGTACCCTGGGTCACGCTGGCCACCGTGAGGGGGTCGCCGTCCGGGTCCGTGTCGTTCCCAAGGACGGTGAGGGTGACTGGGGTGTCCTCATCGGTGGTCGTGGCGTCATCCACGGCGTCCGGGGCGTCGTTCACCGGGATGACCGTCACCCTGACGGTGGCCGTATCGGTCCCACCCAGGCCGTCACTGATGGTGTAGGTGAAGGTATCCTGGCCGTGGAAATTGGCCGCCGGCGTGTAGGTCACTGTCCTTGCGGCGTTGATCAGGACCGTGCCATGCGCCCCTTGGGTGATACCGGTCACCGTCAGGGGGTCACCATCCGGGTCACTGTCTCGCCAGCACGGTAATAGTCACCGGGGTGTCCTCAGCGGTGGTCGCCGTGTCGTTCACCGCGTCCGGTGGCTGGTTAGAGAAGTGGAAGAAGATATCGCTGACATTGTTGGTGTCGTCCAGCACCAGGTTTGTCGCTTTGGATTCGAAGGCCACATACTGCCCCTCCGCACTGAGGGCCGGGTTGAAACTCTCATTGTTCGCCTGCACCCCCAAGCTGGAGACACTCACCCGGTCCGTCAGTTCTGAGCCCTCCACGGCGCGAACGACAGGAGACCAGAGAAAACTGAGGAGCATCGCGAGGATCACACGAAGGGCTACAGATCTACGATGCCCTACCCTCTCTCTGAAAGAGCATATACCCATTAAACGACTCCCGTTCTCCCAGGGACATCTTCTGGCTGCCGCAAAGCGCCTCAAAGGTCATCACCGAGAGGGTTGTCTAGCAATTCTTTCTCCCCTTCGCTTGGTGGACAGGGATTAGGCCCCGATCACCTCTAGATCTCAGTCGGCGGTCTCTTTAAACAAAAACGCCCCCGGGGGTATAGAACACCCCCGGGGGCCTTTGCATGCTCTGGTTGGTCCTCTTCTCAGGGTTTTGCCGCCACTGCTCCGCTACCCCGGGTCCATCGGACCCTCCCTCCTCAACTCAGGAGGCCTCTCCAACAAAAGTGCGGTGACTCCTTCTACTTCAAGATCTCTCCCTTCGTCAAGAAAAAAATCTGCTGTTGTTCCGTCACACAAAAAAGGCCCCGCGATTAAAAAGCCGCGGGGCCTTTCCCGATTGGGAAACGTTCAGCCGTCAGCAATCTGCTGAATGCTAAAGGCTGAAAGCCGATGGCTGATAGCTGAAGGCTTACTAGATGTCGTAGTAGAGGTGGAACTCGTAGGGGTGAGGGCGGAGACGGATGGCGTCCACCTCTTTGGTCCGCTTGTACTGGAGCCAGGTCTCCAGGACATCCTCGGTGAAGACGTCCCCCCTCAAAAGGAACTCGTGATCCTCCTCCAGGATGTTCAGGGCTTCTTCCAATGAGCTGGGAACGGACGGAACCTCCGCCAGCTCCTCCGGGGGGAGCTCATAGATGTCCTTGTCCAACGGCACCCCCGGATGGATCTTCTGCTGGATCCCGTCCAGGCCCGCCATCAGCATGGCGGCAAAGGCAAAGTAGGGGTTGCACGTGTTGTCCGGAAACCGGACCTCGATCCGTTTCGCCTTCGGGTCCGGGAAGTACATCGGGATCCGAACCCCCGCCGACCGGTTCCGGGAGGAGTAGGCTAAATTCACCGGCGCCTCATAGCCGGGCACCAGCCGCCGGTAGGAGTTCGTCGTGGGGGCTACCAACGCACAGAGGGCCTTCGCGTGGTGAAGGATCCCCCCGATGTAGTAGAGGCACATATCGGAGATGCCGGCGTAACTGTTCCCGGCGAAGAGGGGCACCCCACCCTTCCAGAGGCTCTGGTGGACGTGCATCCCTGAGCCGTTGTCGGCGAAGATCGGCTTCGGCATGAAGGTTGCCGTCTTCCCGTGCTTCCGGGCCACGTTCTTGACGATGTACTTATACCACAAGACGTTATCGGCCATCTTCGTCAAGGTGTTGAAGCGCATGTCGATCTCGCCCTGACCGGCCGTGGCCACCTCGTGATGCTGGGCCTCCACCCGGATCCCTACCTTCTCCATGGTGAGGACGATCTCACTCCTGATGTCCTGGAGGGTGTCCATCGGCGGGACGGGGAAGTAGCCCTCCTTATACCGGGCCTTGTAGCCGAGGTTCGGCTTCTCCTCCCGCCCCGTGTTCCACGCGGCCTCGACAGAGTCAATCATGTGGAAGCTCATGTTCTCTTTGTAGTCGTACCGGACCTCGTCGAAGATGAAGTGCTCCATCTCGGGGCCAAAATAGGCGGTGTCGGCGATCCCCGTGGACTTGAGATAGGCCTCCGCCTTCTGGGCGACGTACCTGGGATCCCGGGTATAGCGCTCCCGCGTCACCGGGTCCACGATGTTACAGATGAGGCTCAAGGTTGGGATCTGACAGAACGGATCGACAAAGGCCGTCTCGGGATCGGGGACAGCCAGCATGTCGCTCATGTGGATGGCCTGCCATCCTCTGATGCTTGACCCATCGAAGCCGACCCCCTCTTCGAAAGTCTCCTCCTTCAGCTCGTAGATGGGGATCGAAAAATGCTGCCACAGCCCGGGCAGGTCGATGAACTTCAGATCCACCATCTTCGCCCCGCTCTCCTTGGCCAGTTTCAACACATCCTTTGGTGTCATACATCCCTCCTCCTTAAGAACAGTCATCGGCTGTCAGCTTTCAGCCTTCATCAGATTGCGGATTGCCGATTTCCGATTTTGGATTGAAAGACAGATGCATACGTCCCAAATCTGCAATCCACAATCTCAAATCAAAAATGCTAATGGCTGATGGCTGACCGCTGGTTAGATGGCCGACTCGCCCCGCTCGTCGGTCCGGATCCTGACGGCCTCCTCGACCGGCAAGACGAAGATCTTGCCGTCCCCGATCCTCCCGGTCTTAGCAGAGGCCATGATGGTCTCCACGACCTGATCGCTCTTGTGGTCGGGAACGACAATCTCGATTTTGACCTTCGGCAGGAAATCGATGGTATACTCGGCCCCCCGGTACAGCTCCGTGTGGCCTTTTTGGCGGCCAAACCCTTTGACCTCACTGACGGTCAAGCCTTGGATGCCCACCTCAGCTAACGCGTTCTTCACCTCGTCAAGCTTGAAGGGCTTGATGATAGCCTCGATCTTCTTCATAGACGACCTCCCTCCATGCGACCCCGTCTGGAAAGCAATTCCCATGCCACAGAGGCTCATCCTCCGGACTGGCCTGCCAAAGCCCGAAGGACAGACCTCCCTCCTGATCGTTCCCACACCCAGAGGACCTCCACCTGCTCAAATCCTAGGCAGCGAAGGGTGACCTGCCTTCCCTTTAGGCAGGCCGTCCCTCCCCACCTGAATCTTTAGACCGCCGCCTCCCTGAGATATTGGGCGGCCTCCTCAGGGGGGGCAGGGTTGATGTAGAAGCCGCTTCCCCACTCGAAGCCTGCCACCTGGGTGAGCTTGGGCATGATCTCCAGGTGCCAGTGATAATGCCGACCTTCAATCTCCCGTAAAGGAGAGTTATGGATGATGAAATTGTAGGGGGGAGCGGTGAGGACCACATCAATCCGCATCAGGGTGCCTTTGAGGATCCTCGCCAGGTCCATGTATTCTTGCTTGTGGGCGTCCTCGAAGAAGGGATCGTGGCCCTTGGGGAGGACCCAAGTCTCGAAAGGGAAACGGGCAGCAAAGGGGGCGATGGCGATGAAGCTCTCGTTCTCGGCGATCAAGCGGATACGCTGATGGAGCTCCTGGCGGACGATGTCACAAAAGACGCACCTCTCTTTATACTGATAATACTCCTGAGCCCCATTCACCTCTTCCTGGACCCGCTTGGGCACGATAGGGGTAGCGATCAGTTGGGAATGAGAATGCTCCAGGGTGGCCCCGGCCTGGGCCCCATGGTTCTTGAAGATGAGGATGTACCGGAAGCGCTGGTCCTTCTTTAAGTCCAGGATCCTATCCCGATACGACCAGAGGACATCCTCCACAGCCTCGACGGGGAGGGTCGCGAGCGTCTCCTTATGCTCCGGCGTCTCGATGATCACTTCGTGGGCGCCGATGCCGTTCATCTTGTCATAGACCCCCTCCCCTTGGCGATTCAGGTCCCCCTCGATCCGGAGGGCAGGGAACTTGTTGGGGACCACCCGGAGCCGCCAGCCTGGGGCGTTCAGTCGACCATCAGAGCGATAGGCCAACACCTCGGGGGGGGTTTTGTCCTCGTTCCCCGGACAAAACGGACAGAACTCGACTTTCCGGTGCTCTGACCGGGCGGAGAAGTCCGAAGGCCTCTTCCCTCGTTCCGTGGCAATGATGACCCATCGGCTCGTGATCGGGTCTTTTCGAAGCTCGGGCATGAACGGTTGCCTCCTTGGTGGGAATCTCAAGATGCGAAAAGGCGGTTTGAGCGTAGAGCAATGGGGGAGGAAAGTCAACGAGAATCTCACTGGACCGTCACGCTGGCCCTCAGCCTATTGCTCTTGTTCCCCTTCTTGTCCACCACGTAGACCTCGTACATCCGGATCCCTTCGGAATCCCACCTGAGGCGAATCTCCACCATCCCCGCCACCTTCCCAACATGTGAGCTCATGTCTAATCGGGTAGGCTGCAACCAGAAAACGTAGCTGAAGTCGCGAAGCTCAGCCTCCCGGAGGTAGGCCTCCGTGATATCGGCATCCCCGTCCTCGTAGTGGAAGCTCAAGGTTGCCTCCTGCCCGACCCGGACCAACCTGGGCTCGATCTGAAACACCGATACCGTGGGGACCCCTGGCCCTGGAGGGGTCGGTTGATAGCCCACGCTGGCGCAGCCGGTGAGCACCCAAAGCCAGAGAAGAACCCCTCTCCTCGCCATCCACCTCCGATGACGTCGAAGGCTTTCAGATGTCCTGAACGGCCTTAGCGTCTCCATCTACAACAAACCACCTTCCCCCGATGATCCGGCCTCAACAGACCGTAAAGGCGGAAGGGAGTAAGGGGGAACCCTCAACTGGTCAGGCCCGTCGGAGGGCCCACCCGTGATCCTCTCCGAGAAGGAAATCTACAAGCCTTCGGCGGTCACCCCTTCGAGTTTCGTCCGCATCCTCTTGACCAGCTCTTCATAGGAGGAGGAACGGATGATCTTGTTGAACTGAGTGCGGTAGTTGCTGACCATGCTGACATCTTCGATGATGATGTCGTAGACCTGCCAGCTCTCTCCCTTTCTGTAGAGTCGGTAGTCGAGGGGGATCTCCAGGCCTCGCTTGGTCACGACCTTTGACCTGACGACGGCGAAGTCCCCATCGATGGACTCCCCGACGTAGACGATCTTCTCGTCGCTGTAGGACTCAATCTTGTCCACATAGGAGCGTTCCAGCAGGTCCCAGAAGAGGCTAAGGAACTCCTCCTGCTCCCGCGGTGTCCGCTTGGCCCAATGGATGCCCAAGGACCGCTTCGCCATCTCGGGGAAGTCAAACCGCTCCCTGATCACCCTGCGAAGCTTGGCCCTCCGTTCCTGGATCTTCGCCGGCCCCTTCAAGGCAGGGTCCGTCAAAATCTGGTTCACCTGATCCACAGTCCCCTTGACCTGCTCCGTGGGAGGGCCGGCCATGGCCACCTGCGAGGAAAGGAGAAAGACAAGACCTACGACGATCATCGAAGGGAGGCATGGACGCTTCATCATGTTGGCTCTCCTGTTTTAAAATAAGGGCATCTGAACTCTAGGGTCCCTCGAGAGAGGGCAGGGTTAGGGCTTAGGCTTCTCCCCACCAGGGCTGCCGAAGATGTACTTGCCTAAAAGCTCCTCGACCTCCACCGGGGATGTCGTCTCCCGGATCTTCCCCCTATCCTTGATCAGCGTCTCTGCCGCCCCAGGGTTAATGGCAACGTACTTCTCTCCGATGAGGCCCTTGGTCCTGATGGAAGCGATGACATCCTCCTGTAGCTTCACGTCAAGCCTGATCCGCATGGTCACCACGGCCCGGTACTCCTCGTTATTCAAGGAGATCCCTACGACCCTCCCCACCTCGACCCCCGCGATCTCGACGGACGCGCCATTCTTCAAGCCCCCGATGGAATCGAACTCGGCGGTGACGGTGTATCCCCGGCTGCCCAGGACCTCCAGCTTTCCCAGTTTGATGGAAAGGTAGGCCAACGCGGCGATCCCGATCAGGACGAACAGACCGACCAGAACCTCGAGGTTCAACCGTCCCATGGTCTCTCCATATATGGAATTTTCGATTCTAGATTTGCGACTTTGGATTTTAAAATCGAAAATCGATAATCGCAAATCACAAATCTTCTTGAACGATCCTAGACAGGTTAGATGGGCCCTGGACGCCGCCGGTCATGAACTGTCGGATGAGGGGATCCTGGGAGCCCTGAATTCCCTCGGGGCTGTCGTAGGCGACGATGCTCCCGTCATGGATGACGGCGACCCGGTGGGCGATGTCGAAGATCTCCGGGATGTCATGACTCACCACCACGGCGGTGAAGCCGAGGACCTTTTGGGTCTCAACGATCAAGCGGTGGATGGCATTCAGCATGATCGGGTCCAACCCGGTGGTCGGCTCGTCAAAGAGGACGATTTCAGGATCCATGATCAAAGCCCGTGCGAGGGCCGCTCGTTTCTTCATCCCCCCCGAGAGCTCCACAGGGTACTTATGGCCCATCCCGGCCAGGCCCACTGCCTGGAGCTTCTCTTCCACCCTCTTTCTGATCTCCGCCTCAGGCATCCTGGTCTTCTCCCTCAGAGGGAACGCCACGTTGTCAAAGACCGTCAGGGAGTCGAAGAGGGCTCCTCCCTGGAAGAGCATGCCGAACCGATCCCGGAGCTTATCCAGTACCCTCCCCCGTAAGGTCCCGATGTCCACCCCATCCACCAGCACCCTCCCCCGGTCGGGCCTGATCAACCCGATGAGGTGCTTCAAGAGGACCGTCTTCCCAGAGCCGCTCCTGCCGATGATGGCGGTGATCTGCCCTTTGGGGATCTCCAGGGTGATCCCCTTCAGAACTTGTTGTCCCTGAAAGGACTTGTACACCTCGATGAGATGGATCATCCGACGTGCATCACCGACGTGATGAGGTAGTCCCCGGCCAGGACCAGGACCGAGGAGAGGACCACGGCCTCGGTGGTAGCCCGGCTCACCCCTTCAGCGCCGTAGCCCGTGTAAAACCCCTTATAGGTGCAGGTCCAGGTGACCAGGAGGCCGAAACTCAAGGATTTCAGGAAGCCCATCTTAACATCCGCCATGTCGACGGAGGTGGCCATCTCGCCAAAGTAGGTCCCCGAGCTCAATCCCAATAACTGGACCCCGACGAGATACCCCCCATAGATCCCGATCACGTCGAAGATGGCCATTAACAAGGGAAAGGTGATGAGCCCCGCGATCACCTTGGGGACCACGAGGTGTTTCACGGGGTTCAAGCCCATGGCGGTCAAGGCATCGATCTGCTCCGTGATCCGCATGATGCCGATCTCAGCCGCCATGGCTGAGCCCGCCCTTCCCGTCACCATCAACGCCGAGAGGACCGGCCCCAGTTCCCGGATAAGGGAAAGGGCAACGGAGGGACCGAGGAGGGCCTCCGAGCCGAATTTCCTGAGCGTATAAAACCCCTGTAATCCCAGGACCATCCCCGTGAAGGCCGCCGTCAAGAGGATGATGGAGATGGACTTCACCCCGATGAAGTGGACCTGCCGGATGAGGTGCTCGGATTTGAAAGGGGGGACGACGGCCAAGAAGAGGGCCGTACAGAGGAAGACCCCCATCCGACCGAGGGTCTGCAACAGGTGCAGGAAGGACCGCCCGATACCCTCTAACACCTTTTCCATCCTACAGTCCTTTCCCCTCCACCTCCACCTGGAAGCGCTCCCCTTCCACGAGAAAGACGTAAACCTTCCGCCCTCGCTTCTGCTCCACCTCCTGACGTAGGCGAAGAAACCCTTCTTCATAGGCCCTGAAGGCCTCATAGGCCTCCCCCAAAGAGACCTTCGAAAAATGGAGCGGATCCCCAGGCTTGGCCTGGGCAAGCTTCGGGAGGTCCGGACGGATGACGACGGCGATCTTGGCATAGCCCCCTGTCGTCTGTCGGTCGGCTAAGAGGACAACAGGCTGGCGGTTTCCCGGCACCTGGACTGCCCCTGGGGGGATTGCATCGGAGACAATATCCGGACCCGCTCGGTGGGCGATGGGCGGGCCCTCTAGGCGGTACCCCATCCGATCCGCCTCCGTCATTACCTTATACTCCGAGGAGAGGAACGTTTCAACTCCTTCCTGCGTGAAGCGGTCATCTTGAGGACCCAGGACGACCCGAAGCTTGACAAGCTGATCCCACCGGGGGTGGTAAGCCGACGACAGACGGCGACCCTCCAGCTCATGAAATCTCCTCATGGGAGGGCCGCTGGTGAGGATATCCCCCTCTTGTAGAGCCCTCCCCTGGAAACCTCCAAATCTCCCTGGGAGACATGTGGAGCGGCTCCCCAACACGAGAGGGACGTCAAAGCCCCCATGGACGGCCAGGTAGGCCCGGAGGCCCCTTTTCGCCCCTTGAACCTTCAGGACCTCTCCCCGCCGGATGACAAAGACCTCCCCGAGCGGAACAGGGCTCCCATCCTGCAAAGGGTCCATCTCAGCGCCGACGATGACCACGGCGAGATCGGCCAAGGCCAGGAGCTCGGGCCCTTGAGCGGTTAGCTCCAGGGCGGCTGCCCCTTCAGGGTTATCGACCAGGATGTTGGCCATCCTGAGCGAGGCCTCGTCCATAGCCCCCGACGCGGGGATGCCGTATCGCTGATACCCAAACCGCCCCCGGTCCTGAACCGTCGTCAAGAAACCTGGCTGAAGGATCCGAAACGCCTCCATCCTCAGATCCTGATGAATCTCACCCGGTCACCCGGGAAGAGAAGCGTCGGAGGGTCCTTGGCCGGATCGAAGAGCGTGACGGAGGCCCTCCCGATGATCCTCCACCCACCAGGACTCTCTATGGGATAAATCCCGGTCTGGTCCCCTCCGATCCCCACCGAGCCCGCCGGCACCTTCAATCTGGGGGTCTTGAGCCGCGGGGTGGCAAGCTTTTGCGGGAGATCACCGAGATACGCAAAGCCAGGGGTGAACCCTAGCATATACACATGATAGAGGGGCTCGACATGGAGATCGATAACCTCGTCCTCGCTGAGATTGTGATACTCGGCGACAAAGGAAAGATCGGGGCCAAAGATCCCTCCGTAGCCCGTTGGGATCTCCACCACCTTCCGCTCGGGGAGGGGAAACTCCTGAAGCCTCTCCCCCAAGGCGATGAGACGCTCCTTCAAGGCGGATAGTTCCGTTTTGAGGGGGTCGTAGTAGATCATCAGGGAACAGGAGGTCGGCACCACCTCCACGAGGCCGTCGAACTTCCCCTGTTCGAGGGCGAAGGCGAGGGCTTGAACCTTTGCATTGATCGTTTGGTCGATCTTCTCGCCGAGCTCCACCACCAGGGCGCCGTCACCGGCGAAGCGGATGTTAGGTCTCAAGGAACTCTCCCATGGGGGTCGGCTTTATTCCGGCCTCCTCCAACCTAGCCCGGATGAGCTTCGCCAACCCTCCTGCCCCCGGCGTGTCCCCGTGGAGGCAGATAGTGTCAGGCCTCAGGAGGATCTCTTTTCCCGTGATGGCCACGGTTCTCCCTGCCACCAGTTGAAGGACCCGTCCAGCAACCTCTTCGGCATCGTGGATGACGGAGCCGGGGAGCCTCCTAGAGACCAGGGTCCCGTCCTCGTTGTAGGCGCGATCGGCGAAGGCCTCCTGGGCCACCCGTAACCCCACCTTCTTGCCGGCCTCGATCAGCTCCGAACCATACAGGCCGACCAGGACAAGATGGTCGCCGGCCTCGGCCACCGCTTCGGCGACGGCCCTGGCCACCTCAGGATCCCGCGCCGCTACGTTGTACAGCGCCCCGTGGGGCTTCACGTGCTGCAACTGAACACCGGCCGCCTTGGCAAAGGCCAACAGGGCGCCAACCTGGTACAGGACACAATCTTTGGTTTCAGACGGGGAAAGCTCGATCACCCTGCGCCCGAAGCCTTGAAGATCCGGGAAGCTGGGGTGCGCCCCGACCCGGACCTCATACTGCTTGGCGAGAAGGACCGTCCGTCGCATGATCACGGGATCACCGGCATGGAAGCCGCACGCCACATTGGCCGAGGTGATATATCTCATCAGCTCGGCATCGTCCCCCAAGCGATAGATCCCGAAGGCCTCGCCCATGTCGCAGTTCAGATCGATCCACATGACCTCCTCCGAGGCTACAAGATGGCCAGATCCTCGTCTTGAACATCAGTGATGAGCATGTGGCCCGGGGCATGGGTGATCATGAAGGGGGGCTTCGCCTCCATGGCGACAGCCTGGGGCGTCACCCCGCAGGCCCAGAAGACGGGGACCTCCCCATCCTTAATTGTCACAGCCTGACCAAAATCCGGTTTCCCGAGATCCTTGATCCCGATGGCCTGGGGGTCGCCGATGTGGAGAGGGGCGCCATGAACGGCGGGAAAACGGGAGGTGATCTGGACGGCCTTCACGACCTTCTCCGAAGGGATAGGCCGCATGCTGACGACCAAGGGGCCGTGGAAGGCCCCGGCGGGGACGCAGGGGAGATCGGTCATATACATGGGGACATTGGTCCCTTCCTCGATGTGCCTGACAGGGATATCAGCTTTTAACAGGGCGGCCTCAAAGGTGAAGCTGCATCCCAACAGGAAGGCAACGAGATCCTCCCTCCACTCCTGGACGATGTCCGTTGCCTCAGCCACGAGCTTCCCACCTCGATAGATCCGGTACCTCGGGAGATCCTTCCGGAGATCAGCCCCTGGGGCGGTGAGCCGGGGCTCGAAATCCCCCACATCCGTCACCTCCAGGAGTGGGCAAGGCTTTGGGTTCCGCTGGCAGAAGAGGAGGAAATCGAAGGCCATCTCCCGTGGAAGGACCACCAAATTGGCCTGGGCGAACCCATAGCACAGCCCGGCCGTCGGGCCCAACCACTCCCCCTTCCGGATCCGCTCCCTTGCCTCCCTGGGGTCAACCGATGCCGACGTAGACATCCTTCCCTCCCTCGCCGCGCCCATTCAATCCACTCTAGGGTTTCCTCCCAACGATGGGCACGAAGCCAGAGGCCCTTCGAAGATCATAGCGCTTGATCTGGAGGAACCCAACCTCATGGCGATCAAGGTGTCGAAGGGGTCTCGACAACAGGTTAAGTTTTCCTAAGACCCATTCGGTCACACCTCCCGGCACAGCCCCGATCTTCACGACACCTCCTCCCATGATACTCATAAGTCTATACCGGCCCATCCTCCACTGTCAAATGTCCGACAGATTCCCGTTGCCTTCCCAAGCGAGTATGTTACACTTATTACCATGGATACGACAAAGCTCCAAGAACTCCTCGAACAGGTCAAAAGCGGTGGGCTCAGTGTGGAGGCCGCCCTGGAGCGACTGAAGGCCCTCCCCTACGAGGATCTTGGATTCGCTCGCTTGGACAGCCACCGAAGCCTCCGGCAGGGCTTCCCGGAAGTCGTTTTCTGCCAGGGGAAGACCACAGAGCAGATCACCACCATTGTCGAGAAGAGCTTGAAGCACCACAGCGACCTCCTCCTCACCCGTGCCTCTCCCGAGGTCTACCTGGCCGTGAAACAGATCGCTCCTGAGGCGATGTTTAGCCCTCTGGCGCGGACGATCGTGGTGAACCGGAGCCAAAGACAACCAACAGATGGGAAGGTCCTTATCGTCACGGCGGGGACGGCAGACATCCCGGTGGCCGAGGAAGCCGCAGGAACGGCGGAAGCCCTGGGTAGCTCTACCGACCGACTCTACGACGTGGGAGTGGCCGGGATCCACCGGCTGCTTGACCAACAGGAGAAACTCCGCCGAGCACGGGTCCTCGTCGTCGTGGCAGGGATGGACGGAGCCCTGCCCTCAGTGGTAGGGGGTCTGGTGGATAAACCGGTCATCGCCGTTCCGACCAGCGTCGGCTACGGGGCAAGCTTCGGGGGCTTGGCCGCCCTTCTGACGATGCTCAACTCCTGCGCCGCCGGGGTCTGTGTTGTCAACATCGACAACGGCTTCGGCGCCGGCATCCTCGCCCATCGGATCAACCTCCTGGGCGAAAAGTGACCCTCCAAGCTAAGGACCTCCCAGGCCTAGGAATTGGAACGATATGAAAATCGCCTACTTCGACTGCTTCTCGGGAGCAAGCGGGGACATGATCCTGGGTGCCCTGGTCGATAGTGGGCTCTCCCTCGAAGCGTTAAGGGCCGCCCTCGCCTCCCTCAAGCTCACGGGGATCGACGTCAAGGCTCAACGGGTGAAGAAAGGGGGCCTGGTCGGGACAAAGGTGGACGTCCTGACCCCCCCTGGCTGGCCTCACCACCGACACCTTTCCGACATCGTTGAGATCATTGACAAAAGCGGACTCGATCAAAATGTCAAAGAGGACGCCAAAGGGATCTTCCAAAGGCTTGCCACGGCGGAGGCCAAGGTCCACGGGACCGATATCCAGGAGGTTCACTTCCACGAGGTCGGCGCCTTCGATGCCATCGCCGACATCGTCGGCTCGGCCTTCGGGATCAGGCAACTTGGAGTGGAAAGGCTGTACGCGTCCCCGTTGAACCTGGGTTCGGGTGTCGTCAATACTTCGCACGGCCGGCTCCCTGTCCCGGCGCCCGGCACCGCCGAACTCTTGAAAGGGGTTCCCGTCTATTCGAACGGCATCGAGGGTGAACTCACAACACCGACAGGGGTGGCTATCCTCTCCACCCTGGTCGCCGGGTTCGGCCCCCTCCCCCAAATGGCTATCGAACGGATCGGTTACGGGGCCGGGATGAAGGAGCTCGCCGAGCAACCAAACCTGCTCCGCCTCCTGGTTGGGAAGGCCAAGGAAATCTTCGAAGAGGATCGGATCGCCGTCTTGGAGGCGAACATCGATGACATGAGCCCCCAGTTCTTCGAACCGTTGTTGGAGCACCTTTTTCAAGAGGGGGCCTTGGATGTCTTCATGACTCCCATCATCATGAAGAAGTCCCGCCCGGCTGTGAAACTCACCATCCTGGCCGATCCCCATCTGGCCGATGCCTGTAGCGCCATCATCCTTCGAGAGACCACCAGCTTCGGGGTCCGAATCCAAGAGGCGGAGCGGCGGAAGCTTCGCCGCGAGATCATCGAGGTCCAGACCCGCTTCGGCCCCATCCGGGTCAAGGGCGGCTATGCGGGAGAAGGGCTCCTTATCCTCTCCCCCGAGTATGAGGACTGCAAGCAGATCGCCCTCTCAAAACAGGTCCCGATCCGGGAGGTCTACGAGGAGGCCAAACGAGCCGCCAAAGAACAGGGGCTAGGGACCGGGGACTCGCAGGAAAACCCGGATTTTTCACGAACCCCTAATCCCTAACCCCTGTACTTTACGGAGGTGGACGATGGCAACAGCGCCTAAAGGGATGCTTCAGACGGCCCTGGCCCAGCTCGACTTGGTGGCGGAGAAGCTGAACCTCGACCCTGGACTCCACCGGCGCCTCCGGCAGCCCCAACGGGCCCTGATCGTCTCCATCCCCACCTTGATGGACGACGGGAGCCTGGAGGTCTTCACCGGCTACCGGGTCCAGCACGATTTCACCCTAGGCCCGACCAAGGGTGGCCTCCGCTACCACCCTGACG
>JACQHM010000201.1 GCA_016199025.1 Candidatus Methylomirabilota bacterium
GGGGCGCTCCACCTTCCAGGACAGCTCTACGGCCTTGTGGAGAGGCTTTGCTTTAAAGTCAGAGACGGCCTCCTCCGCGAATGTACCGCTAACGTAGAAGAGAAGAGTGATAAGGACAACGCTACCGATCACGAGGATCATCCATACTCTTCTCATCATTGACTCCTTCTCCTCAGGTGGGAGAAGCCTCCCCTCCCTTGGCGGGGCGGGGAGGCTCCCCTGGGCAGCCCTAGACCCGGACCAGGGCCACCTCGTTGTCGCTTCGGGCGCCAAGCTCCCATCTGACCGCCTGGGCGATCTGGGGCAGTTGCCAGGCGTACATGTTCAGTTTGTTCACCGCCTGCCACTGCTGGAGGATCTTCACTCCCCAGACATCGTTGGCAATCTGATCCCCCGAGGCCAGGACGAACCCAGGCTCGATGGCCAAGCCGTGGGCCGGACCACCGCTCACGAAGGATCTCCGGCCGTCCATGATGATCAGATCAGGGTGGATGACCTTGTTCAGCTCGGCGATCCGCTGGGCCACGAAGATGTGGTTGTCGGCGTGGACCTTCCCCTTGTCGGCAGGATGGATCAGCCCCTGGCTGAGCTTCAGGCCCATGGTGAAGCCTGCCAGGAAGTGGGTCTTCATGACGGGGAGGTAGATGATCTTGTCAAACTCCTGGAGGGAGGCTGGATAGGCCATCACATCCAGGAACTCCCCGTTCAAGGGGACATCCATCCACTTCCCCTCTTCGAAGTTTAGGAGCTTCACCCCGTGCTCCCGGGTCAGTTGATCGGCCCCGATCATCTTCAAGACCCGCTCCGAGGGGCCCCAGGGCCCTCCGACGGACTCCCCCAGGGTCAGGTTGGTGTACCCCTCGTCCTGGAGAACCTGGAAGACAGCCGCCAGGAAGTCCAGGGACGAGCCGGCGGGAGGCGGATCAGGGCTATTGAAGTTCGGCTTCAAGAGGATCCGGTCGGTCCTCCGCAGGGCTTTGCCGAACCCCCCGATGGCGTCCACGGCCCGCTTGATGTCCTTTTTCAGATCGGGCCCTGCATAGACCAGGGATACCAGGGACTTCCCATCCTTCCGGTACTGATTGACAGGGAGGTGCCGGAAGTTGACGGTCCCGATCACCTCCGCCCCTTTCTTCTGGTAGAGCGGGATATCCGGGATCCAGGCGATGATATCCTTCAGGTAGGCGTCCCGGTCCTGCCAGAGGCTCGACGAGGACGGGTAGTCCCGGGCGGCGAAGGCTTCCTTTTTCGGTCCGGCGATGCCTGCCGCGGCGGCGGCTGCCAGGCCGAAGTACTTAAAAAAGCTACGGCGCGAGATTCCGTCTTTCATCATCTCCTCCTCCTTCCCTAATAAGAGGACATCCATTCTTTTAGCCTTTTTGTCATTCCCACCCCCTTCACTTTTAAGCATAAGCCCTTCGGGTGATGATGGAAATAGGATGATCGGCTCATTTTTGGCGGGATCTTCTAGGTCATTTGGCCTAGTGTCGTGAGACCTTATTATGAGATGCTCTGGTTAGAGGCAGGAGGACTGAAGTAAAGGGAGGAGGAGATGGAAGAGCGAGGCGTCTGGAAGGATACGGGCAAGCGGGTGACCCTGGGGAAGGTCGCCTTAGGGATCACCTCTCTCATTATCGGCGATGTGCCCCGCCGCCTCTACGCCCTGCTCGGCCTCCTCTGATCCTTAAGGCCCTTCTTAGATGGTGACCTTGGGCGCGTTGGTGAAGCGGGTCGTCACCACGTCCCAATCGATGCTTCTGAAGAACGCCTCGATGTAGTCGGCCCTCTTCAGACCGTAGTCAATCATGTAGGCGTGCTCGAACACGTCTAAGATCAAGAGGGGGATCGACCCGGCCAGATGTCCCATGTCGTGTTCGTTGATCCAGGTGTTGAACATCTGGTTCGCCACCGGATCAAGATACAGGATCGCCCACCCAATGCCACGCATCCCCCCAACGGCTTTAAAGTCCTTCTCCCAGGTCTCATAGCTCCCGAAGCTCTCGCTGAGCTTCCCGGACAGGGGTCCACCCGTGTCCAGCGCCTTGCCGCCTTTGGCAAGGTTGCCGAAGTAATACTCGTGAAGGCGCATGCCGCTGAACTCCCAGCCGAATCGCCGCTTCATCTCCGCATACTCCGGCGTCCCAACCTTCCCTTCCTTCAGCATGGCCGCTAAGGTCGTGGTCAGCTTGTTCACGTTGGTGACATACCCCTGATACAGCGTGAAGTGATTCTTCAACAGTTGGTCGCTGAACCCGGGGGTCCCGAGGAGATGGGCAAAGTTCCTCGCCTGGTACGCCATCCCGGCCTCCGTCCTGTTCCAGGGTACAAAAAGCCCCGCTCCAGCCGCTGCAGCGATCTGTAAGAATTGTCGTCTGGTCATCATGACCTGCCTCCTTCCCGTGTGCTTCCCAAGGAAATAACCTAAAAAACCTCGGCCCTTTCGAGGGTGCAAGCCCCGCAAGGGGTGGAGTCTCCTCCGGCTCTTTAAGTCCTCCGGGTCTTCAAATCCTCTAGATAATCTTGGGCTGCCTCCTCCAGGGAGTATCGAGGGTGAAAGCCTAATTCCCGGTCAGCCCGCTCACCGTTTAAGCCATACGGGTAGACCGGTTCCCCCCCAGGGACGACCTCGACCTGGAGCCCCGGGATCAGGCGCTTCACCACCTCTGCCACGTCCCTTGGCCGCGCTGTATGGCCGGTCACGTTGAAGATCCGGTGCTCCGGCGTTGTCACCTGGGCGGCTAAGAAGAAGGCATGCGCCGCGTCCTTCACATAGACCATGTCCCACATGACATCCGCCGCCTCGATCCGGACCGACCTTCCGGCTAAGGCCCCTTCGAAGAGGTCCACGACGAA
>JACQHM010000026.1 GCA_016199025.1 Candidatus Methylomirabilota bacterium
AGCGGAGCGACGAAGCAATCGCTCGCCATGACAATATGGAGGGAGAGGGGGGGAGGGAGCGATGGCGCACGAGACGATCCTGATCGTGGAGGATGATCCGAAGGCCCTGGAACTGATGACCGATCTCCTCACCCAGGAAAAGTACCGCATCCTCACCGCCCAGGATGGACCCCAGGCCCTGAAGCTAGCGAAGGAGGCCCACCCGGACCTCATCCTGATGGATGTCCAGTTGCCGGGGCTGAATGGCTTGGCTGTGGCGCGGCAGTTGAAGGAGGACCCGGCAACGGCTCTGATCCCCATTGTCGCCGTGACCGCCATGACGCTGGATCGAACAGAGGCCGAAGCGATGGTCCGGGACTGTGTGGGCTACATCCCCAAGCCCGTGTCCCCCAGAAGCCTCATCGGTCTGGTCCCCGCGTTTTTGCAGGCCGGCAAGCGCCGCCAGGGAGGGTGAGCCGATGGCCTCAGAGCCCACCACCCCCTCTCGCCCCCGGGTCCTCATCGTGGATGACCATCCCCAGAACGTGGAACTCTTGGGAGCCTGGATGATGGCCGAAGGCTATGAGGTCGCCTCCGCCGCTGACGGCCAGGCGGCCTTAGCCCAGGTGGCGGTCACACCACCCGACGTGATCCTTTTGGACATCATGATGCCGAAGGTGGATGGGTATGCCGTCTGCCGCCACCTGAAAGCGCATCCCGAGACGCGCCTGGTCCCCATCGTCCTGCTCACCGCCCTGGGCGCGGAAGAACACAAGATCGCCGGGATCGAGGTGGGGGCCGATGATTTTCTGACGAAGCCGGTGAGTCGGGTGGAGCTGAAGGCCCGGGTCCGCTCCCTCCTCCAGCTCAAGGCCTTCACCGATGAGCTGGAGCATGCCGAGGTGGTCTTCCGCAGCCTGGCCTTGACCATTGCCGCCCGGGATGGGTACACGGCGGGCCACTGTGAGCGGCTGGCCCGTTATGGGGCCGCGTTGGCCACAAAGCTTGGCCTGCCGGAGGCCGAGGTCCAGACGATTGCCCGGGGGGCTTTTCTCCATGACCTGGGCAAGGTGGGGGTCCCCGATGCGGTGCTCTTGAAGCCGGGGCCGTTGACTCCCGAGGAGCGGGTGGCCATGACCCAGCATGCGGTGCTGGGGGCGGCGCTGCTACGGTCCTTGAAGACCTTTCAGGGGGTGGTCCCGATCATCCGGCATCATCACGAGAAGTACGACGGGAGCGGCTATCCCGATGGCCTCTCCGGGGAGGCGATCCCCCTGGGGGCGCAGATTGTCACCCTCGTGGACGGCTACGATGCCCTGACGACCAGTCGTCCCTACCGGAGGGCCCTGTCCCATGAGGAGGCCGTCCGGATCCTCCGGGAGGAGGCGGCGAAGGGCTGGCGGAACCGGGAGCTGGTCGAAGCCTTTCTCGCCATGATGGAAGATGGAGCGTGACGAGTGAAACGTGACGAGTGAAACGTGTGGTGAATCACGTATCACGCATCACGATTCACGTTTCACGATTCACGAATCGGCGGCAGGACCATGAACGTCAGACTGAAAACAAAGGTTATCCTCGGCGGTGCGCTGATGGTAACCCTGGCGATCCTGGCCGGGAGTTGGCTGCACATCGCCATCATGGCCCGCGGTGTTGGCGCCCCCTGGGATTTTCTCTTCACCCTGCCCCTCTTCCTACTGGTTCTGCTTGTCCCTCTCTGGCTGGCGCTGGAGCGCTGGATCTTTCGCCCCCTGGCACGTCTGGAGCAGTCGAACCGGCAGGTGGCGCAAGGCAACCTGGAAGGGGCGCTGATCCCTGACGAAGCCATTCCAGAGAACGAACTCGGAGCATTGATTCAGAGTCGCAACATGATGTTGAAGTCGTTGCTCATGCATCAAGAACACTTGGAAGTGGCCAACGTGCAGCTCAGGGAGGCCCTGCATCGGGCCGAGGCGGCCTCCCGGGCCAAATCCGAGTTCCTGGCCAACATGTCCCATGAACTCCGGACGCCGTTGAACCCGATTATCGGCTTCTCGGAGATCCTCCAAGACCAGACCGTTGGGCCTTTAAATGAGAAGCAGGCCCGCTATGTGGCCAACATCCACAAAAGCGGCCAGCACCTCCTGGCCCTGATCAATGACCTCCTGGACCTCTCGAAGGTGGAGGCAGGGAGGCTCGATCTAAGGCCCCAGTCCTTTGACCTGCGTGAGGCCCTGACGGAAACCCTGATCGCTATCCGTCTCCAGGCTGACGCCAAAGGCCTTCAACTCGAGCTGTCCGTGGACCCGGCCCTCACCGCCCTTACTGCCGATCCGGTCCGGGTCAAACAGATCCTCGACAACCTCCTCTCAAACGCGGTGAAGTTCACGCCTGACGGAGGACGGGTGAGGGTGACCGCCAAGCTCGTGGCTCGTGGCTCGTGGCTCGTGGAACGAACACCGAATCACGAACCACGAACCACGTCTGGAGATTTCGTCGAGATCGCCGTGCAGGACACGGGGATCGGGATCAGGGCCGAAGACCTGGGGCAACTCTTCCAGCCGTTCGCCCAACTGGAAGAAGTCTACTCCAAACGGTATCAGGGGACTGGCCTCGGTTTAGCCCTGACGAAGTGGCTGGTGGAGTTGCACGGCGGGACAATCTGGGCCGAGTCTCAAGGAGAGGGCCAGGGGAGCACCTTCACGGTTCGGCTCCCCCTGGCCCCCTCAGGCTAGACCAGAGACACGAGGGGGCGATGGCTAAGCAGACGGTCCTGATCGTCGAGGATGATCCTTTCAGTCGGGAGCTGGTCGTCGATCTCCTGGGGGCAGAGGGGTATCAGGTCCTCCAGGCGACGGATGGCATCGGCCTGGTCGAGCGGGTGAAGCGGGAGTGGCCTGATCTCATCCTCCTGGACATCCAGCTCCCCGGGATCGACGGCTTCACGCTGGCCCGCCAACTGAAGGCTGACCCCGAGACCCGGGGGATTCCCCTCTTCGCCCTGACCGCCTATGCCCGTCCGGAGGATCAAGCAGAGGCCCTGGAGGCCGGTTACGACGGCTACCTCTCCAAGCCCCTCGACACGAAGGCGCTCCTCCACACCATTGCCCGCTTCCTGGGGTCCCCCGGTCTTTTCCTTGACAACACCTCTCCACAGTCATAGAATCCCCCCAACAGCAGTAAAAACCCAGTGATTGACCGCAATAGCACGATCTTCGTCGGATGCCCCGACCCGGAGCAAGGGGTCGGGAAGTCCGTGAGGAGTAGGGATGTCCATGGAGATGAATCAAGGGCACAACGCCCTCTGGAAACGCCCGACCGTTCTGGTCGTGGATGACAATCCCCAGAACGTTGAGCTGTTGGCCGCCTGGATGACGGCGGAGGGGTATCAGGTCGCCTCGGCAGGCGACGGCCAGGTGGCCCTGGAGCAGGTCGCCGTCACCTCCCCCGATTTGATCCTCTTGGATATCATGATGCCGAAAGTGGACGGCTATGCTGTCTGCCGCGAGCTGAAGGCCCGCCCCGAGACCCGGCTGGTCCCTATCGTCCTGCTTACCGCCCTGGGGGCGGAAGAGCATCGTCTCCAGGGGATCGAGGCCGGGGCCGATGACTTTTTGACCAAGCCGGTGAGCCCGTCGGAGCTGAAGGCCCGGGTCCGGGCCCTGTTAAAGCTCAAGGCCTTCACCGATGAGCTGGAGCATGCCGAAGCTGTCTTCCGGGCCCTAGCCGTGACCATCGCCCTCCGGGACAGGTACACGGGGGGGCACTGCGAGCGGCTGGCCAGGTATGGGGCTGCCCTCGCCAAGCGGCTCGGCCTGCCCGAGGCCGAGATCACGACCATTGCCCGGGGGGCCTTTCTGCATGATCTGGGCAAGGTCAGGGTTCCCGATGTGGTCCTCTTGAAACCCGGGCCCCTTCTCCCCGAGGAGCGGGCGGTGATGGCAGAGCATCCTGTCACCGGGGCCGATCTCCTCCGGTCCTTGAAGACCTTCCAAGGGGCGGTCACTATTGTCCGACATCACCATGAGAAGTACGACGGGAGCGGCTATCCCGATGGCCTGGCCGGGGACGCGATCCCGCTCTCTGCCCAGATTGTTGCCATCGTCGATGTCTACGACGCCCTGACCACGACCCGTCCCTATCGGGTGGCCCTCTCCCACCAGGAGGCGGTCCGGGTCCTGGGGGAGGAGGTGGAGAAAGGCTGGCGGCATCCTGAGCTGGTTGAAGTGTTCATCGCCATGGTGGAGGAGGAGCGGGAAAACCCTTGACAAGGGGAGGGAAAAGGGTAGATTATCCCTACCCTCCCGAAAGGAGCGAAGAAAGTGGTCGTGCCCCTTAATCGCCGGCGTGCAAGCCACATCCGGTTCCCCGTGCGGGTCCCGACGGTCACCGAGCCTGTCGGGGCAGCAGCCGATCCGGATCTGGGGGATGTCCAGAATCTGAGCCGAAGCGGGGTGCTCCTGAGGCTGGAGAAGGCCATAACCCCCGGTGCCCCAGTGCGTGTGACCCTGCGTCTCCACCGTCGCCCGCCGCTCACCTTGATGGGGACCGTCGTCTGGGTTCAGCCACACCCCGACTTTCCGGGCTGGGCCTTGGGGATCCAGTTCGGCGAGGAGCTGCCCGGGGAGATGGTGGCCGAGATCGCCGACGAGGAGCACCCGCCCTGGACCCCCCGTTAAAATGCCAAGCCTTCTCATTTTCCCTTCTTGCCAGTGTTCCCTCAATCCCTCCCCTCTACTCCCTTAACTGAGGTTCCAACATAAGAACCGAAGCGGCGCCTGATGTCTGGCTACTCCTTGAAGTTGGGCGATAAGTCGCAAGCTGCATGCGATGATGCCAGCTCGGTAATATGCGGCGAATTGCAGAAGAA
>JACQHM010000222.1 GCA_016199025.1 Candidatus Methylomirabilota bacterium
CCTCTGGACTGAGCATGACGCCTCCTCATCGAGGTGTTTTTATCGCTCTGCCGGACGATATGATACTCCCCATCTTGCTGTAGCGTCCATATAGGTTCCTCCGTCTCGGCCGGCGGCGGGCGCTGGAACCAGGGAACGCCGAGCCCGACCAGCCACTCCCGGAGTCCTGTCCCGAGTTTCTTCCCCTGCCCTGGCTGTCGCTCCGGAAGCTCCACGAGGCCAAGTCGATCGATCACCTTCTGGGCCAGGGCCCGGCTCTTGAGGATCTCGTACTGAGTCTTGTAGTAGTCCTCCCTCCCCAATATCCCCGATCCCGACGCCACCTGCTTGTAGTTGACCACCCTGGGCTCCTCCGGCTCGATCTTGACCGTGGCCGTGGCGGTGTAGACCGGCGGCTGGGTGAAGGTCGCAATGACAGTGGCCAGGACTGTAAGGAGAAAGCAGGTCAGGCTGACCCAGGCGTAGCGTCGGAGGATCCGGAGATACTCCTTCAGATGAGGGGGTTCCTCCTCCAGCGACGGGATCGGGATCGCGAATGAAGGGGGCGCTGACTCGACACGCGCCAGCCCCGTTTCTCTGAGGGGAAGCGTTCTGCCTTCCCGGCTTTGATCGTCCTTCTTCTGAGACTCGCTCATGTCAGCCCCTTTAGAGAGAACGTCCGACACTGATGCCGAATCCGACCACGCCCCGGAGGAAGTCGCGGATCCCGACCAGGACGGCCTTGCCCCCGTGGGTCCCCACGATCACCACGTCGTCTTTTCTTCGTCGCTCGGGTTGGATAGAAGAGATGGGCATGTAGGAGATGTTGGATCTAGGAGAGCGAGACTTCTATACGGCCGGGCAAACTCTCGTCCTCTCAGTTATAGAGAAAAATTCCTGTAACCTATCGAAAATATTGAGGACTCTGCCTCTTGCCCCACCGACCAGGGCTTTCCCAGGGGGAGGTCGGCGACACCCCCGTCCTGGCGCTACCGGTTCCAGCCCTCGACTTGGGCTTCAAACGTCCCAGCGGGGGCGGTTGAGAGGTCGGGCCTGGATGGCCCTCTTGGGGGCATCGGATGAAACGAAAGGAGCGGTCAGCATACGACACCGACCGCCCCTGATGAGCACCAATACAGTCCTGTAGACACATCCACCTGTCCCCAGGACCTCTCGAGCCCTCTCCACCAGCTGCTCGTTCGACCTCTGCGAATTGTCTTCGCGCACCCTCGCCATGGCCTATCCCCCTGGAAGGGAGACAAAACCACCTTAATTTATATTTCAAGGTACCACCCCATTTAACCGTGAGGACCCGCGCCCAGTCAGCGTTCGAGAGGTCCTGGGGCGGGGTCGGATCTTGCACGCCCAGGGTGGCCTCCACGGCAGCCGAGAGCTCCGCGGGCCTTCCCCCGGCGTCAGCTTTGGTTTCAGCCCGATCAGGTCAGACCGCGCCAGCAACGTCGTCATGTCCGCCGCTTCGGCCTGACGGTCTCCCGGGTGGACCCCCTGCCACACCAGCTTGAGGCGGTCTATGAAAATCTCCTCAAGCTCCCGCGGGTGCGTTTTCTCCTGGCGGATGATGCGGGAGCGGGGAAGACCGTCATGGCCGGGCTGCTCCTCCGGGGGCTGAAGCTCCGAGAACTGGTGGAACGGATCCTCGTTGTCTGCCCGGCCAACCTGACCTTTCAGTGGCAGCGCGAACTCAAGGAGAAGTTCGGAGAGAAATTCTTTGTCTTGAAGGGCGACGACATTCGCGAGCAGTTCGGGATCAACCAGTGGCTCGAACACGTCCAGCTCATCACCTCCCTGGATCTTGCGAAACGCCAAGAGATCCTGCCAGGGCGCTCCGACAGGTCCACTGGGACCTCGTGATCGTGGACGAGGCCCATCGGATGTCGGCGTCAGACCCGGAGCACAAGACACTCCGGTACCGGCTGGGGGAGCTCCTCCGTGATGCCAGTGATCATCTCCTCTTCCTCACCGCGACCCCACACAAAGGCGATCCCGCCAACTTCAGCTTTTTCCTCCAGCTTCTCGATCAGGACGCCTACGCCGATGTCCGCCACGTATGCCCTCCAGCAGTCTCTCGAGAATCGAGCGCGCCGCCTGACGGAGGCGCTCCACCGGGCCCAGGAGCTGGCCCGCTTGGCGCCCCCGGCCCTCCCCGAGCCGGAAGAGCTGGAAGAAATGGAGGAGGCCGACCGGGAGCGTCTGGAGGAGATGCTGCAGGCGATCACCCTCGCGAGGAACCAAGAGCAGCTCGATGACGAGATCGCCCAGCTCAAAGCCCTAGCCGAACGGGCCAAGGCCATCGAGCACGCAGGGGAGAAGCAAAGCTCTCCCGCTTGAAAGCGCTCCTTCAGGACGAAGGGTTTTTCGAGGAGCCGGAGAAACGTCTCCTCATCTTCACGGATAAAGATACGCTTGACTACCTCGTCACGACGCTGAAAGCCTGGGGCTTCCGAGTCGGCTTCATCATTACGACGCCGTTCCGTACGCCGATCTCTCCGACTTCTTCTTCGTCTGGCTTAAGCGAACACTGCCAGGCCATCCTCTCCTACGTGATCCATTCGATCAGACGAACCCCCTGACGCCTAAGACCTGTGAGATCGTGCAGGATGAAACGAAGCAGGTGAACGGTCGCCCGAAAGACCGCCAGTTCTTCGAGGAGACGATGGCAAGGACTTTTGCCGAGGGGCGCCGCGTTCTGAAAGATGACGGCGTCGGCTGCGTGATCTTTGCCCACAAGACCACCGAGGGATGGGAGGCACTGTTATCTGGCGTGATCAAGGGTGGCTGGGTGATTACCGGGTCCTGGCCTATCGCCACCGAGATGGGCTCCCGGCTGCGGGCCCGCGACTCTGCTGCTCTTGCTACCAGTGTCCACCTGGTCTGCCGCCCCAGGCCTGAGGATGCGCCTGTCGGTGACTGGGGCAACGTCCTGCGCGAGCTGCCCCGGCGCGTCGGCAATTGGATGGAGCGTCTGCAATCGGAAGGCGTCCGTGGCGCGGATCTCGTCTTTGCCTGCATTGGGCCGGCCTTGGAGATCTTCAGCCGCTATTCCAAAGTCGAGACAGCCGAAGGCCGGGAAGTTAAACTGCCGGAGTTCTTAGAAAAGGTCTGGGAGGTCGTGGGTCGCACAGCCCTGGAGCAGGTCCTGGGCATGGCAGAGGCCCAAGCCCGAAACAGCGCAGCAGGGGCGCTTGAAGAAGATGCCCGGCTGACAGCCCTCTTCCTGTGGACCCTCCAATCCACCAATACGGAAGCAAAAGCTTCCAGTAAAAATGGAGAAGAGGCTGAGGGGGGAGAGGAGGAAGAAGAGGAAGAAGAAACGACCGTCAGTCAGACTCGACTTTGGCCATTTCCCAGTGCGCCAAACTCCTTGAAAATAGGCCATTTCCAGATCGTCGAAAGAATTGCATGATATCTGCTTCACCACCAGAGTTCACGCAATCCCGGAGACGCTAGAGTAAAGCTGAAAAATCAAGGACTTAGCCGCAAGGACCTCTTCAGAATGGCCAAAGTCGAGTTGAAGGATGCCGCCGCTTTAGGTTTAGGAGGGGAAAAGCTCTTTGCCAACATCTCCCCTCAACGGAGAGAGCAGAGCAGAACCGAGGGCTCCTGGAGAAGAAGAAGGTCCCTTTCCAGGACTTCGCCCGGGAGTACCTGGAGCACAAACGGAAACGGGGCAAGCGGGCCTGGAGCCGGGACGAGGGGATCATCCGCACACACCTCATCCCCTTCTTCGGGGGGACCTATCTTTCTCAGATCACCCCGGAGATGGTGGACCGGTACATGGATCGCCGTCTGGAAACGGTCAAGCCCGCCACGGTGAACAAGGAGGTGGACGTCCTCCGCCACATCCTGAACCTCGCTGTGAAGTGGGGCTACCTCCGGTCGAACCCGGCAGCGGGCTACCGGAAGCTGAACATCCCGCCCGGGCGGCTGCGGTACCTGGACGAGGAGGAGGTCCAACGGCTGCTTGCCGCCTGTAATGAGCACCTCCGGCCTGTCGTGGTCTGCGCGCTGAACACCGGAATGCGCCGGGGGGAGATCCTGGGGCTTAAGTGGGAGGACGTGGACCGCAAGCGCCGGCTGATTACCCTCAGGCGGACGAAGACAGGGGAGCAGCGGGTGGTCCCGATCAACGATGTGCTCCTAGCTGAGCTGAAAAAATCTCTAGACAGGCTGGCTCTGAGTATGTATTCTCTACGAGCAGGGCGGACTACTACCGGAACGCGACCAAGGTCTGCAATAAGACAGCAGGCGCAAAATTCGGTAGTGTCCCTATACGACGTGTATGGCATCCTCACCACTACATATAGCGGTTAGAAGGCCATTTTAGGGCTATTGATCCACTACATTTTGGGGTATCAATGTCAGGCACGCTTTACAGGGACACTACCCGAATTTTGCGGTTGCTGCAATAAGACGGTCCGCCGGGCGGGGATCAAGGACTTCCGGTTCCACGACCTCCGCCATACGTTCGCGAGCCACCTTGTCATGCGAGGGGTCAGCTTGAAAGCGGTGGCAGAGCTCCTCGGCCATAAGGACATCAAGATGACGCTCCGGTACGCGCACCTCTCAAAGGAACACCTGGCTGACGCTGTGGGCCAGCTCTGCTCAATTTTTGCACAAAAGCCTTCTTCTGGAACTGCCCAGTCTCTAAGTACTGAATTTTAAAACCTCGGGCGCTTAGCTCAGTTGGGAGAGCGCCGTCTTCACACGGCGGAGGTCGCTGGTTCGATCCCAGCAGCGCCCACCA
>JACQHM010000198.1 GCA_016199025.1 Candidatus Methylomirabilota bacterium
CAACACCCAACACCCAACACCCAACACCCAACACCTGGGGTCGAAGGAGCCTTGCGTGATCGCCGAGATCCTCACGATCGGGAGCGAGCTTCTCCTGGGGCGGATCGTGAACACCAACGTCGCCGCCATCGCCGAGCGGCTTTCCCTGGAAGGGATCCAAGTAGCCTTCGCCACGACGGTGGGTGATGAGTTGGGAAGGATCGAAGAGGCCTTCCGGCTCGCCCTTGCCAGGGCCGATCTTGTCATCGCGACCGGGGGTTTGGGCCCGACAGAGGACGATTTGACGAGAGAGGCGGTCTCGGCCGTCCTGGGCAGGCCCCTGAAGCTCGACGAAGGGATCGTGGAGAGAATCCGCCAGCGCTTCGCCCGGCGCGGGGTCTCCATGCCCAAGAACAACGAGAAGCAGGCCCTGGTGCCGGAAGGGGCTTTAGTCCTAGAGAACCCCCATGGGACGGCCCCCGGCCTCTTCATCCAAGTCGGCGAGCGGCAGGCAGTGCTCCTCACGCCTGGCGTCCCTCGGGAGATGCTGCCGATGCTGGGCGAGCGGGCGCTCCCTAAGCTCCGGGAGCTCTTCGGGCTTCGGAGACGGGGCACAACCAGGGTCCTCAAGGTGACCGGCTTAAGCGAGTCGAAGGTGGACGAGATGGTAGGCGATCTCATCCGTCCGGATACAAACCCGGCTGTCACCATCTTGGCCCATCCCGGGGAGATCCATCTTGTCCTGCGGGCGATAGCCGAGGCGGGGGAGGAGCTGGAGGCGCTCCTTGGCAGCGTCGAGGGGGAGGTCCGTCGGAGGCTTGGCGTTTTTCTGTATGGAACGGATCACGAACGGCTGGAGGATGTCGTGGGCAGGCTCCTTACGGAGCGCCGGAAGACGGTGGCTGTCGCGGAGTCCTGCACGGGAGGCCTCGTGGCCCACCGCCTGACCAATGTCCCCGGGAGTTCCTTCTACTTCGAGCGGGGGGTGGTTGCCTACAGCGAGGAGGCGAAACAGACTGCCGTGGATGTCCCTTCGGCCCTCATCCATCGATATGGGGCCGTGAGCCGGGAGGTGGCCGAGGCCATGGCGGAGGGGATCCGGAAGGGAAGTGAGACCGATTATGGCCTCGGGATCACAGGGATCGCCGGGCCTTCCGGCGGGACCCCGGAGCGGCCTGTCGGCCTCGTGCACATCGCCTTGTCATGGGGGGATGGGATAGCCTCGAAGGAGTCCCGCTTCCCGTTCGATCGGGAGATGAACAAATGGTGGGCCGCCCAGATGGCCCTGGACCTGTTGCGTCGCCACCTCCTGGGCGTCGAGCTGTAAAAAAGCGTTCAGCTTTCAGCTTTCAGCAAAAACAGAGGGATATGAGCAACAGCCCACAATTCCCAAAACGAGGGTTTGTTCATAGTCTTTTGTGTGTTCTTGTCTTCCTGATGGCTGATGGCTGATGACTAATGGCTGAATTATGATGCGGTTATTCGTTGCGGCTAATCTCACCGGGACGATCAAGGAGGCCCTCGCCGAGGTGCAGCGGGCCCTCCGGTCAAAGGGGGGTGGTGTGAGCTGGGTCAAGCCGGAAAATCTCCACATCACCTTGAAGTTCCTTGGGGAGGTGGAGGAGAGGATGCTCAAAGCGGTGAGGGGGGTCATCGCATCCTCCGTTGCTGCCGTCGGTCCCGTTCTGCTCTCTTTCGCCGACCTTGGAACGTTTCCTCATCTCCGTTCCCCCAGGGTGATCTGGGTTGGGGTGAGGGAGGGGGCCGAGGGGCTTTCACTCCTTCAGGCGAACCTGGAGCAGGGTTTCAAGGGGATCGGTTTCCCCCGAGAGAACAGATCCTTCACGGCTCATCTGACCCTTGGGAGAGTCCGCTCGCCGAAGGGCCTCCAGCCCCTCGTCGAGGAGGTCAAGGCTTGGCAAAGGGACGCTTTGGGGGAGATGGTCTTGAAGCAGGTGGACCTCATGAGAAGCCAGCTCCATCCCGGTGGCTCCATCTACACGATCCTCGAAAGCTTCCCCCTCCAAACACCCCCATAAATAGCCAATAGCCAATAGTCGATAGTCAAGGGCCAATCAAGGTGCTACAGGCCACGGGCCACGGGCCAGTGTGAGGTCTCTAGCCTGAAGCGGGGCGATGGAGAGCGTCCAGGAGCTGAGGAAGGCAGCCTTAGAGATCTTCGGCGCGGCATTAAAGGCGGCGGATCCGGCGGAGGCGATCCGACGGCATGTCCGCCTGGAGGGAACACTCCTCAAGGCAGGGATCTCCACGTTTGACCTTTCCCAGGTCAGGAGGATGTTCGTGGTGGGGGCGGGGAAGGCCAGCGCCCCTATGGGAGCCGCTCTGGAGGAGATCTTACACGATCGGATTCTCGAAGGCCTCATGGTGACCAAGTATGGACACCTGGGGCCGGTCAGGCGGGTCAGGCTGTTGGAGGCCGGTCACCCCGTCCCTGACGAGGCGGGGCTTCAAGCAGCCCGGGCCGTTCTGGACTTGGTAGAGAGGGCCGGGGAAGGGGACTTGGTCATCGTCTTGATCTCGGGTGGTGGCTCCGCCCTTCTCCCGTTCCCCGTCGAGGGAGTCACCCTCGAGGAGAAACAGAAGCTCACGGGACTTCTCCTGGCCTGCGGGGCTGCCATCAAGGAGATCAACGCCGTCCGGAAGCACCTCTCCCGGATAAAAGGTGGGAAACTTGCCCAGGCCGCCTTTCCCGCAAAAGTTCTGGCCTTGATCCTCTCCGATGTCGTCGGTGACCCTCTCGACGCCATCGCCTCGGGGCCAACGGCCCCGGATCTCACCACCTTCGCCGATGCCTTCGAGATCCTGAAACGCTATAGGTTGCTGGAACAGGTCCCGGCCTCCATCCTCCAGCATCTCCAGGCTGGCTTAGAAGGAAAGGTCCTGGAGACACCCAAAGCGGACGATCCCTTGTTCGAAGGGGTCACGAACGTCATCGTGGGGAGCAACCTCCTGGCCCTCCTGGCCGCGAAGGCCCGGGCGGAGGAGTTCGGCTTCCGAACCCTGATCCTTTCCTCCTCCATCGAAGGGGAGACGAGGGAGGTGGCCAAGGTCCACGGGGCCATCGCCAGGGAGGTGAGACGCACGGGCCATCCCATCCCCCCCCCTGCCTGCATCATCTCAGGGGGGGAGACCACGGTGACCCTCAGGGGAACGGGGAAGGGAGGGCGGAACCAGGAGTTCGTTCTGGCGGCGGCCCTGGAGGTCGAAGGGCTTTCCAGGGTGGTGGTCTTGAGCTGCGGCACCGACGGCACCGACGGGCCCACCGATGCCGCGGGGGCGGTGGCCGATGGGGAGACCCTCGAGCGGGCGAAGGCCTTGAGGTTGGACCCCTCCCGCTTCCTCGAAGAGAACGATGCTTACCATTTCTTTCAGGGTCTTAAGGATCTGATCATGACCGGCCCGACCAACACCAACGTGATGGATGTCCGACTCATCCTGGTCGGCGGCGATTGAAGCGTGACAAAGCCACGCTGAACAGCCTTTTTGCTTGACAAATCTACCATGACCCATTAGATTTATCTCTCCGCGAAAGAGGGTCTGGAATGTTCGAGGCGCTCAGCGACCGATTAGGCCAGATCTTTAAGAAGCTTCGGGGGCATGGCCACCTGACAGAGAAGGACGTCGCCGAGGCCATCCGGGAGGTCCGCCTGGCCCTCCTGGAGGCCGATGTCCATTACAGGGTCGTCAAGGACTTCGTCGAACGGGTCAAGGTCCGGGCGGTCGGCAAGGAGGTCCTGGAGAGCCTTACCCCGGGGCAACAGGTCGTCAAGATCGTCTATGAGGGACTGGTCGAGCTCCTGGGGGGGAGGGAGAGCCGGCTGAGATTTGCCCCATCTCCTCCCTCTGTGCTGATGCTTGTCGGCCTCCAAGGTTCTGGGAAGACCACCACGGCGGCGAAGCTCGCTTCCCGTTTGGCCTCCGAGGGCCGCCATCCCCTCCTCGTGGCTGCGGACCTCAAGCGGCCGGCGGCCGTGGAGCAACTGAAGGTGCTCGGCGGGAGGATCGGGGTCCCTGTCTTTTTAGACCCCGGGGGGGCTTCCCCCTTGAAGGCCTGTCGGGAGGCCCTGGTCCAGGCCAAAACGAAAGGTCAAGATATCGTCATCCTCGACACGGCGGGGAGGCTCCACATCGATGAGCCCCTCATGGAGGAGCTGAAGGCCATGAAGGAGGCCACTGTTCCCTCCGAGATCCTCCTGGTGGTTGACGCCATGACCGGCCAGGATGCCGTGGCCTCGGCCTCTCGCTTCGACGGGGAGCTGACTTTGACGGGGGTCATCCTCACGAAGTTGGACGGGGACGCTCGGGGGGGAGCCGCCCTCTCCATTAGGGCCGTCACGGGGAAACCGATCAAGTTCATCGGGGTAGGGGAGAAGCTGGAGGCCTTAGAACCCTTCCACCCTGATCGGATGGCCTCCCGGATCCTGGGGATGGGCGACATCCTCACCCTGGTGGAAAAAGCCGAGGCGGCCTTCGATCGGAAGAAGGCGGAGGAGCTGGAACGGAAGATCAGGGAGGCGAGCTTTACCCTGGAGGATTTCCGGGAGCAGCTTCACCAGCTTCGGAACATGGGCCCCTTCGAGCAGCTCCTCCAGATGATCCCGGGCCTCTCACGGGTGAAAGGCTTGAAGCCGGATGAGAAGGAGTTCACGCGCCTGGAGGCCATCATCGATTCCATGACCCCCAAGGAGCGTCAGCACCCTTCGATCATCGACGGGAGCCGCCGGAGGAGGATCGCGCTGGGGAGCGGGACCAGCGTGGCCGAGGTCAACCGGTTATTGAAACAGTTCGAGGAGCTGAACCGGCTGGTCAAGCAGTTGACCAAGTCGGGGAAAACGAGACGGATGGGCAGGGGACTGCCTCTTCCGGGATTCTAGATGGGCTGGGGAGGTGAAGGATGGCGGTTCGGATCAGACTCCGGAGGATGGGGGCGAGGAAGAAACCTTTCTACCGCCTCGTGGTGGCCGACCGGAGAAGCCCTCGGGACGGCAGGCTCATCGAGAGCATCGGGACCTACGATCCAGGGACGGCCACCGTCAAGATCGATCAAGAAAAAGCCATCGCCTGGCTGAACAAGGGGGCCCAGCCCACGGATACGGTGCACGAGCTTCTGTCCAGGGCCGGGGTGATTCGGCGTCTCGCCGAGCCGGAGGCTCAGGAACCGGAAGGCTAGTGCTGTTGACCTCGTCCGGGGCCCCCCTGGAGTGATTGAAGGGAAAGTTGGTGCTTCCCTGGTGCACAACCTGAACCACGAACCGTGTGAGGAGGCAAAGGTGCTGAAAGATCTGGTGGAGTATCTGGCCAAAGCATTAGTGGACAATCCTGATGCGGTCAGCGTGGATGCCGTCGAGGATGACAAGATGACGGTGTTGAAGTTGAAGGTGGCCCCAACCGACCTGGGAAGGGTGATCGGCAAGCAGGGTCGGACGGCTAGGGCCATGCGGACATTACTCCATGCCTCGGCCGCCAAGTCGAAACGCCGGGCTGTCCTCGAGATCTTGGAGTGAGGAGCCGATGCCGAAGTCTGGGCTCCTGGTCCTTGGCAGAATCCTCAAGGCCCGGGGGCTCCGGGGGGAGGTGAAGGCCTTTGCCACCTGCGATTCGGAAGAGATGATCCGACGGCTCAGGGGGGTGTACCTGAAGGGAGGTGAAGGAACCCCTCAGTACCACCCCTTGGAGAAGGTGCGGTGCCAGGGTCCTTTTCTTTTCTTACAATTTCGTGGGGTGGAATCCCCGGAGGAGGCGAGGAAGCTCGTAGGCCTTGAGCTCTGCATTCCTCGGGAGGAGGCCCCTCCTCCTCCTCTGGGGAGCTACTATTACTACGACATCATCGGCCTGACCGTCGTGAGCGAAGAGGGGGAGGAGTTGGGGGAGGTTGTGGACATCATGCCGACCCCGGCCAGTGATATCTACGTCGTGAAGGGGAAGAAAGAGGAGTGGTTCCTCCCGGCGGTCCGGGAGATGGTCCTCCAGGTGGACGTGGAGGAAGGGCGCCTCGTCATCCGGCCTATAGAGGGGTTGATCGAACCTGAAGCGGTATGAGGTTCTCACCATCTTTCCTGGGATCTTCCATGGGCCCCTCCAAGAGAGCATCCTGAAGCGGGCCCAGGAGAAGGGGATCGTGAGGATCGTCGTCCACGATCTCCGAAACTGGACCCACGATCGACACCGAACGGTGGACGATAGGCCTTACGGCGGTGGGGCAGGGATGGTGCTCAAGGTGGAGCCGGTTGTAGAAGCGGTCGAGGCCCTGAGGGGACCGAAGACGCGGTTCCTCCTCTTAAGCCCCCAGGGGCGCCGCTTCGGGCACGAAGTGGCCAAGGAACTTTCTTTAGAGGAACACCTCCTCTTCCTCTGCGGGCGGTACGAAGGCTTCGATGAGCGGGTCCGGCTCATCCTGAAACCCGATGAGATCTCCATCGGGGATTATGTCCTGACCGGCGGGGAGGTCCCCGCGCTGGTGGTGATGGATGCGGTGATCCGGCTCATCCCCGGCGTGCTTGGCGATGAGGAGTCGGCCAGAGAGAACTCGTTCGCGCAACACCTCTTGGATCATCCCGATTATACCAGGCCGGCTTCCTTTCGGGGCTTTGACGTCCCTCCGGTCCTCCTGTCGGGGGACCACGAACGGATCAGGAGATGGCGCAGGAAGGAGGCCCTCCGAAGGACCAAGGGCTTGAGACCTGATCTTCTCTCAAAGGCTTTTTCGAGCCAGGAGGATCTGGAGCTCTTGGCCGAGCTCGACGCCGAAGCGGGGTAAGAAAGCTTGTGCAAGTGGAGATAACGCGATGGATCTGATCAGGGTCGTCGAAGAACCATATCTGAAGAAGGAGATCCCGGAGTTTTCCCCTGGAGACATGGTGAAGGTCTACGTCAAGGTCCAGGAGGGGGACAAGGAACGTCTCCAGGTCTTCGAAGGGGTGGTGATCCGCCGTCGGGGGGGAGGAGTCTGCTCGACCTTCACCGTGAGGAAGGTGAGCTATGGGGTCGGCGTTGAACGGACGTTCCTCCTCCATTCCCCCCTGCTCGAGCGGATCGTGGTGGTGAGAAAGGGGAACGTCCGTCGGGCCAAACTCTACTACCTTCGGTTTCTGAAGGGCAAGGCGGCCAGGATCAAGAGGAAAGAGCTCTACTGAGACGGGGCAGCGTAATTGCAGATTGCAGATTGGA
>JACQHM010000199.1 GCA_016199025.1 Candidatus Methylomirabilota bacterium
GCGCGAAGCGCCTCACAACAAGCGGATGGAACAGACACACCCCTTCGGGGTGTGCTCCTCATCCGCAGGGCGTTAGGCAGCTTGTGATCATAGGCACCGAGGCGAGTCTTCATGCTGGAGACCTTTTGTCGCAGCATACGCAGCAAAACTCGTGAACCCAAACGCTCAACATGCCGAGAATCAAAGACATCCACGGTCCTTACCGGTTCTTCTTCTACAGTTTCGACTGCAATGAGCCGCCGCACGTACATGTACGAAGAGAAGGCAGGTCTGCAAGTTCTGGTTGGAACCGGTGGCACTGAGTGCCAATCATGGATTCTCGGCAAGGGAACTGAACCAGATTCGATCTTCCATTGAGTCCAATCTCACCAGAATTCTGGAGGCATGGCATGAGCATTGTGGTTAATGTTGATCCACGTATTAAAGAAGTGTCTGTCACTGACGAGATGATCACCGCTCATCTGGCTGATGGTCGGGTCATCAGCGTTCCGCTGGCGTGGTCGTGGCGTCTGTCAGAAGCGACCCCCGCGCAGCGATCGAACTTCGAAATCATTGGAGATGGCCAAGGTGTACATTGGCCAGAAATCGACGAGGATATCAGTGCGGAGGGCATGCTCCACGGCGTACCGGCTCGAAGACCAAAGAAGTCGTGAGCAGGAATGTTCGTGGTCTGGTCTCTCCATGACCTCAATACACGTAGTCTGTGCGCCCAAGGCTGACTACCTGGCGATCATCACCGCGTACCTGCCAGACCCGACGAGGTGGTCCGCGGACTTCAAGCGGAGGTGCTAACGATGGAGTGTATTCACTGCAAGGGCGAGTTAGAACGATCCAAGGCGCCCTTCACGGTGAGCCGCAAGGGCTACCATGTTGTATGGGATGCCATTCCTGCCTGGATCTGTAGGCAGTGCGGGGAGCCTCTTCTTGAAAGCAGAGAGGTTGAGCTCATTCAGAAGGCGCTAGAGGTCCTGGAACGCGAGACGGCAGCCCTCTGTCTGAGAAGAAAGGAACGGTAGGATGGTATCTGGGGAGCTTCTATTTGAGCTGCTCAAACAGGCTCTGAAAAAGGGCGGTGACCTCGCCGACATTTACCTAGAACAAAGCCGAGGGACCACTATCGCTTTCGAGGATGGCAGGGTCGAACGGATCATCGCCGGGACGGATCAGGGCCTCGGCCTCCGGGTCATTCATCAGATGAGGACCCTCTACGGGTACACGAATGATCTCTCGAAGGCCTCCCTCCTGGCCCTTGCCGAAGGCTTGAGCAGGGCGGTGTCCGATGGAAAAGGGGGAAGCGATCTGGCCGTTGACCTCCGGAGGAAAGACCCCCCTTCCCTCCCGGTCCTCTTCCCCCCTTCCGAGATCCCTTTACAACGGAAGGTCCAGACGGTCATAGCGGCGGACCAGGTGGCGAGGCGGATAGACGGCCGGATCCGGCAGGTCAAGGTCACGTATCGAGATTCCCTCCGACGGATCACCATCGCTAACTCAGAAGGGTTCCTCGCCACCTTTGACAAACAGGGGATCACCTTTGCTGTCCAAGTGGTCGTTGCCGATGGGAGTGTGATCCAGACAGGCTTCGAGCCGGTCGGAGGAACCTTGGGGTTTGAACTCTTCGAGGAAGACCCCCCTGAACAAGTCGCGCGGCGAGCGGCCGAAAGGGCCCTCCTCATGCTGACGGCCCGGAAAGCCCCAGCCGGGCAGATGCCTGTCGTCCTCTCCTCGGAAGCCGGTGGGACCATGATCCACGAGGCTGTCGGGCATGGCCTGGAGGCGGACCTCGCTTTGGAAGGCCTCTCGGTGTATTCTGGAAAGCTTGGCCAAACCATCGCCTCCCCTTTCATCACCGTTGTCGATGATGCCACCCTCCCCAGGAGACGAGGCTCTTTCCCACTCGATGACGAGGGCGTGCCGGCCCAACGGACCGTCCTTGCCGAGAATGGAGTCCTGCAAAGCTATCTGTACGACCGCCTGACAGCCATGCAGGCTGGGGTCCCTTCGACGGGGAATGGGAGGCGGGAATCCTACCATCACAAGCCGATCCCACGGATGACCAACACCTTCATCGCCCCTGGCGACAGAGACCCTCAGATGATCCTCCGATCGACCAATCGGGGTCTTTTTGTCCGGAAGATGGGGGGCGGGCAGGTCAACACCGTAAATGGGGACTTCGTCTTCGAGGTGACGGAAGGCTACCTCATCGAGGGGGGGGAGATCGGCGAACCAGTCCGGGGGGCGACCCTCATCGGGAACGGACCGAAGATCCTAAAGGACATCGATCTGGTGGGTTCCGATCTTGGTTTTGGCATCGGGACCTGTGGGAAAGATGGCCAGGGGGTCCCGGTTGCTGACGCCCAGCCAACCTTGCGGATTCCAAACATCACCGTAGGGGGCCACCGTCAGGCGTGAGGGGAGGGGGTCATGAACGAGGCATGTTGAGCGAAGGGGCACGGCGGAGGCTTTTGGAGATTGCCAGAGCCTCCATCGAAGAGCATCTGAAGACGGGGAACCTCCCCCACCTCCAGGAGGAGGACCAAGAGCTCCTCCAGCCCTTAGCAGTCTTCGTCAGCTTAAAGCAGGCTGGAACGCTTCGAGGCTGCATCGGCTCCATCGAGGCCGATAGACCGCTCTACCTAGCCGTCTCCTCTGCTGCTGTTGCATCGTCTACTCAAGATCCTCGCTTCCCCTCTTTAAGCCTCGAGGAGCTTCCTTCTACCACCATCGAGATCTCGATCCTTTCCCCCTTGAAACGTATGATCGACCCCGCCGAGATCCAGATCGGGGTTCATGGCCTCTTTGTCTCCCATGGCAACCGGCAAGGCATTCTCCTCCCCCAGGTGGCTTTAGAGATGGGATGGGACCGAGAGATGTTCCTCCGTCAAGTCTGCCTCAAGGCCGGGCTCCCCCAAGATACCTGGCAGTGGGGAGCAAAGGTTTACCTTTTCACAGCCGAGGTCATCCGGGAGAAGGTCCCCTAAATTTCCCTTGTCTTGTGTCCGGGCTTCTGGTATCGTATGAGTACTCTTGCTACTCTGCGAGCCTTTTCCACCTCCCCGCTCCCAAGGGCCCGCCTTTCCGTGACGAGCTCGAAAGGACATTCAAGCCCGTCCTTCCCCTCGATGTCATGAATCTGGAGACGCTCCCAGGGACCTAGAGCAGGTGTTGAAACGACCAGGGGAACGAGGAAAAGGATGAAGGAGAAGCTGAAGCTTGGCGTCCTGGTCTCGGGCCGAGGGTCTAACCTCCAGGCCATCATCGATGGAACCCTGCAAGGGAAGATCGATGCTGTCGTGAAGGTGGTGATCAGCGACACCGCTACGGCCTATGCCCTGGAACGGGCTAGGCGACATGGCCTCGACACCGCCTTCGTCGATCCGAAGCAGTACCCCTCCCGACAGGCCTTCGACATGGCCGTCGTTCAGACCCTGAAGAAATACGATGTGGACTTAGTCTGCCTCGCCGGCTTCATGCGCCTCCTGACCCCCGCCTTTGTCAATGAGTACAGGAACCGGATTCTGAATATCCACCCCGCCCTCCTCCCTTCCTTCCCAGGCCTTCACGCCCAGCGGAAGGCCTTGAATCATGGGGTGAAGTTCTCCGGCTGTACCGTCCACTTCGTGGACGAGGGGACCGATACCGGCCCCATCATCATCCAGGCCGTCGTCCCTGTCTTCGATGACGACACCGAGGACACCCTCTCGGAGCGGATCCTCCGATACGAGCATCAGATCTATCCGAAGGCCATCCAGCTTTTCGCCGAAGGCCGCCTGGAGGTCAGAGGCCGAAAGGTCTTTTGCCAAAGGAGCGAGAAGGAGAACGGCGAGAAAGAAGGGTGGGGGCTGATGAACCCGTAAGCCAAATCAGCGTTCAGCGATCAGCCATCAGTTTTCAGCAAAGACAAGGAGATACCCGGACCAACCTCCAATTCCCAAGATAAGTGCTTGTTCATAAGCGATAGGCCAACGAAGCACCTATCACAGGGATGTGGCGCTAACCTTAGAGGGATGAAACGGTGAAGGAAACCAGGATCATCAAAGAGCGAATCGTGAAACGGCTGGAGGGGCTGTCGGTGAAGGAACTCCAGGAAGTTTCAGATTTTGTTGAATTTCTTAGGCTCCACGAGGAGCAGTGGTTCATTAACTATGTCAATAAGCGGACCCAAGAAGCAATCCTCGCCAGGAAAGCTGGCAAAAGGTTTATAAGCCTGGAGGAGCTCCAAAAGGAGTTCCCTAAGCGATGAACCCTGGATATGAGCTGATCCTTTCGCCGGCAGCACGGCGTGATCTCAAAAAGCTTCCGGTGAAGGTTCAAGAAGAAATTGCCTTTACCCACTTACCACGGATTCGTCAGGATCCATTTCAGGCGGGAGAGCCACTGGTTGGAACTCTAAAAGGAGAACGTGCATATCACTTTGGACGGAAGCCTGAGTACCGCATCATCTACTTTGTAGAAGGTCAGACGATTGTCGTCACGATCATCGGCACAAGAGAAGGTATTTACAAAAAAGCAAAGAGGCGAAGGTAAGGACATTCATGATGAAAATCGAGCGGGCACTCCTAAGCGTCTCCGACAAAACAGGGATCTTAAGCTTCGCCAAAGGGTTGGTGGAGCTGGGGGTGGCGCTCGTCTCCACCGGCGGGACGGCGAAGTTTTTACAGGAGGCAGGCCTCGACGTCACAGAGGTCTCGACCCTCACCGGCTCCCCCGAGATGTTGGATGGTCGGGTCAAAACCCTCCATCCGGCGATCCACGCCGGCATCCTGGCCAAGCGGGACGATCCCTCCCACCAAAGAGAACTGGAAAAACATGGCTTCCCCTTCATCGACCTCGTCGTGGTGAACCTCTACCCCTTCGAGGCCACCATCGCCAAAGGAGGGTGCACCCTGGAAGAGGCCATCGAGCAGATCGACATCGGCGGCGTTGCCCTGATCCGCTCGGCGGCCAAGAACCCCAAGGATGTCGCCGTCATCGTCGATGCCGACGACCACGGAATGGTCCTGGAGGAGCTAAAGGTCAACGGGACCCTCTCCAAGGAGATTCGGTTCGCCTTAGCCAAGAAGGCCTTCGCTCACACAGCCAGGTACGACGCTCTCATCGCGAACTATCTAGAAGGCGTGAAAGGCCGAGCACCAAGAGCCACGCCTGAAGGAGATTCCCCTCCAACGCTGACGCTCCATCTGGAGAAGGTCCAGGATCTTCGATACGGTGAAAATCCCCATCAACACGCAGCTTTTTACACACCGGCCACCAGCCACCAGCCACCAGCCACCAGCGTGTTCAAACAGGTTCACGGCAGGGAGCTTTCCTCTAACAACCTTTTGGACCTGGATGCGGCCTGGAGGTTCTGCCGAGAGTTCGAGGAGCCTGCCGCCGTCATCATCAAGCACAACAACCCCTGTGGCGCGGCCGTCGCCTCTCGCTTCGCCGATGCCTTCCGGCAGGCCAAAGCTGCTGATCCGGTTTCGGCCTACGGCGGGGTCATTGGCATCAACGGCCCCCTAGATGAAGAGACGGCCCAGGAGATCGCCCAGAGCTTTGTGGAGGTCGTGATCGCCACAGCTTATACAGAAGAAGCTCTGGCCATCCTTCGAAGGAAGAAGAACCTCCGTCTCTTGGAAGTCCGAAGCCCGAAGCCTGAAGTCCGAAGCCAAGAATGGGAGATCCGAACGGCCCTGGGAGGTCTCCTCGTTCAACAACCTGATGACCTCGATCTGGACGATGAGCAATTAACGGTGGTCACGAAGCGGGCGCCGACAGAAGAGGAACGAGAGGATCTCTGCTTCGCCTGGAGGGTGGCGAAGCATGTCAGATCCAACGCCATCGTCCTGGCATCCCGAGGCGCCACGATCGGGATCGGGGCTGGGCAGATGAGCCGGGTGGATTCCGTTAGGTTGGCCATTATGAAGGCAAACGTCCCCACAAAAGGAACCTGCCTCGCCTCCGATGGCTTCTTCCCCTTCCGGGACGGCATCGATGTAGCAGCGGAGGCGGGGGTCTCCGCCGTCATCCAGCCTGGCGGGTCGATCCGGGACGAGGAGGTTATCCAGGCGGCCGATGAGCATGGGATGGCCATGGTCTTCACCGGTATCCGGCACTTCCGCCATTGACCGATGGATGCTCGATGCTGGATGTTCGATCAGCGTTCAAAGCCGCTCACATCTACCATCGAGCATCGAACATCGGCGAACAAAGGGTAAGCGTATGAGGATCTTGGTCGTCGGATCGGGCGGTCGGGAGCATGCCCTGGCCTGGAAGCTGGCTCAAAGCTCGAAGGTCACCAAGCTGTACGCGGCCCCTGGCAACGCTGGGATCGCCGGGCTGGCCGAGTGTGCCGCCATCGATGCCTCGGAGGTGAGAAGGCTGGCGGAGTTCGCCGAGCGGCAGAAGATCGACCTGACCGTGGTCGGTCCCGAACTTCCTTTAACCCTGGGGATCGTTGACGAATTCGAACGGCGGGGGATGGGGATCTTCGGGCCCAGCCAAGCAGCCTCCGCCATCGAGGGGAGCAAGGTCTTCTCCAAGCGGCTCATGAAGAAGCAAAACATCCCGACAGGTTTCTTCCAAACCTTCTACCGCGAGGAGGATGCCAAGCGGTACATCCAGGATGTGGGGACCCCCATCGTGGTCAAGGCTGATGGCCTCGCCGGGGGCAAGGGTTCTCTCGTCTGCCGAACGCTGGCGGAGGCCCTGGACGCCGTGAAGATGATCATGGAGGAAAAAATCTTTGGCGATGCCGGGGAACGGGTCGTCATCGAGGAATACCTGGTGGGGGAGGAGGCCTCGTTCCTGGCCTTCACCGACGGGAAGACGGTCCTCCCCATGCCCTCTTCCCAGGACCACAAGCCGGCCTATGACAACGACCAGGGTCCCAACACAGGAGGCATGGGGGCGTATTCTCCGGCCCCCGTGGTGACCGAGGAAGTCCAGCGGAAGGCCATGGAGCAGATCATGATCCCCGCGGTGAAAGGGATGGACGCCGAGGGGAAGCGATACAAGGGGGTCCTCTACGTGGGCCTGATGATCAAGGATGGGGAGCCCAAGGCCCTGGAGTTCAATGCCCGCTTCGGTGACCCCGAGGCCCAGTGCCTCCTGGTCAGGATGAGGTCTGACCTGATCCTGATCCTGGAGGCAGCCATCGACGAGCGGCTGCACGAGGTCAAGATTGAGTGGCAGGAGGAGGCCGCCGTCTGTATCGTGATGGCCTCTGGCGGCTACCCCGGCCGCTTCGAGAAGGGGAAGATCATCCAGGGAGTGGAGGCCGCCTCGAAACTGAAAGGCGTGTTCATCTTCCACGCCGGCACCGCTTTGAGGGATGGGAAGCTCGTCACGGCCGGGGGCCGGGTCCTAGGCGTGACCGCCCTCGGGAAGGGGATCAAGGAGGCCATCGAACGGGCCTACGAGGCCGTCAAGTTGATCAGTTGGGAAGGGGTCCACTACCGGACCGACATTGGCAAGAAGGCCCTCATGAGGATGGAATGAAAGGGAAGATGAGA
>JACQHM010000208.1 GCA_016199025.1 Candidatus Methylomirabilota bacterium
CTCTCGTGGGCGATGATCTGCTGGGTCCGGAGGGCGATCTGCACGGCACTCTCTGTGGGAAGCCCCAGGGCCTCGTCCATGGAGTTGGTATGGAGGGACTGGGTCCCCCCCAGAACCGCCGCCAGGGCTTGGATCGCCACCCGGATGACATTATTCTCAGGCTGCTTCGCGGTCAGGGTCACACCCGCCGTTTGGGTATGGAAGCGGAGCATCAACGAGCGGGGATCCTTGGCACCGAACCGCTCCCGCATGATCCTGGCCCAGAGTCTTCTCGCCGCCCGGAACTTGGCCACCTCCTCCAAAAGGTTGTTATGGGAGGCGAAGAAGAAGGAGAGCTGGGGACCGAACTGATCGATGTCCAGGCCGGCTTTGAGGGCCGCCTCCACGTAAACAACGGCATCGGCTAAGGTGAAGGCCACCTCCTGGACAGCGGTGGCCCCTGCCTCCCGGATGTGGTAACCGCTGATCGAGATCGGATGCCATTGGGGGAGCTTTTCAGCACAGTAGGCAAAGGTATCGGTGATCAAACGCATGGAGGGCCCAGGAGGAAAGATATAGGTCCCCCTGGCGATATACTCTTTTAGGATGTCATTTTGGATGGTTCCGGCCAGTTGTTCAGGTTTCACCCCCTGCTTCTCGCCGACGGCGATGGACATGGCCAAAAGGATCGAGGCCGTGGCGTTGATGGTCATGGAGGTGCTCACCCGGTCCAAGGGGATACCCTCGAAGAGGGTCTCCATATCGGCCAGGCTATCGATGGCCACCCCAACCCTCCCTACCTCCCCTTCTGCCATGGGATCGTCGGAATCGTAGCCGATCTGGGTTGGGAGGTCAAAGGCGACTGAGAGGCCCGTCTGACCTTGCTGAAGCAGATACCTGAACCGCCGATTGGTCTCCTCTGCGGTCCCGAAGCCGGCGTACTGGCGCATGGTCCAGAGGCGGCCTCGGTACATGGTCGCCTGGACTCCTCGGGTGAAGGGGAACTCACCAGGGAAGCCCATCTCGCTGACATGGTCGAGATCGGCCACGTCTAGGGGAGTGGAGAGGCGGTTCACGCGGATACCGGAGGTAGTCTTGAACTCCCCCTGCCGCTCGGGGGCTCGCCTAAGCGCCTCCTTCAAGGTGGTCTCCTCCCACCGTTTCTTTGCCGCTTCGATCTGTTGAAGCTCCTGTTCGTCGCTCAATTCTCTCCCGCTCCGCAGGAGGGTTGGGGTGAACTCCCTTAAACCCTAGACCTTAAATCTTAAACCCTGGTGTCATTCGATGACAACGAGGACGTCCCCCCCCTTCACGCCCTGTCCATCGGCAACCTTCACCTCCCGCACGGTCCCCGGTCTGGCCGCCTTCAGCTCATTCTGCATCTTCATGGCCTCGATGATGACGACCCCGTCACCCCCTTGGACCTGATCCCCCAAGCCGACCAAGACCTTCACGATCTTGCCCGGCATCGGGGCCACGATGGCCTGCCGGCCCATGACGACCTCTTTCTCTACCCTCCTCCGCAGGCGCTTCTTCTCCTCCTGTGGCTCTAGCCGGAAGACCTGTCCCCCGACGAATACGAGGAGCGCCCCTCCCTCCTCGAGAACGTCCACCTCGTAGGAGCGCCCGTCCACCAGCAGAGAGTAAAGGCCCTCCTCCACAGGGAGGATGTCCACATGATGGATCGCCTCATCGACCTTCACCGTCCAAGGGTACGACGTCTCCATCACCTCGATCCCATACCCCTTTCCCTCCCAGGCGAGATAGGCCACCGATCGCCCCCCTAGGAAATTTTCGATCTTGGATTTGCGATTTGGGATTTAACATCGAAAATCAGCAATCGCCAATCGAAAATCTTCTCTACTAACGTCTTCTCAGCATATCCTGACGGGCGGCCAACTTCCACAGGCTTTGACGCTCCTCTTGCGAGACAGCCGGCCGATGCGAAACGACCTTCTGCTCCTTGAGGAGGATGTGAAGGGCGCCGGCAAGCAGGGCCACATCCCGGTACCGTTCATCCCCCTTCCGCTCGTCCTTCTCCAACATCTGATCGATGTAGGTCGTATCGATCTCCCCCCGGACGAACCGGGGGTCTTCCATCACCTGCTGGTGAAAGGGGATGGTCGTTTGGACCCCGAGGATCATGTATTCCCGGAGGGCCCGCCGCATCCGCTGGATCGCCTCCTCACGATCCTTTCCCCAGGCGATCAGTTTGGCGATGATGGGGTCGTAGTAGATCGACACCTCCGACCCTTCGAACACACCGGCGTCATCCCGGATGCCAGGGCCTCCAGGGCTCCTGAGGACCGTGATCTTCCCCGGTGAGGGCATGAAGGCATTGAAGGGGTCCTCAGCGTAGATCCGGCACTCGATGGCATGCCCCCTTAAGCATATATCCTCCTGCCGGTAGGGAATCCCTTCCCCCGCCGCGATCAGGATCTGCTTCTTGACCAGATCGATCCCCGTGACCATCTCGGTCACCGGGTGCTCCACCTGGAGGCGGGCGTTCACCTCCAAAAAGTAGAAGTTCCTGTCCTGATCCACCAAGAACTCGACCGTCCCGGCGTTCCGGTAACCGCAGGCGTTGGCAATCCTGACGGAGGCCTCACCCAATTGTTGGCGGAGCCTCTCATCGACGAAGGAGGACGGCGCCTCCTCCACAACCTTCTGATGCCTCCTCTGGATGGAACACTCCCGTTCCCCCAGGTAGAGGACCTTTCCCCTCCCGTCGGAGAGGATCTGCATCTCCACATGGCGCGGGCGGAAGAGGTACTTCTCCAGATAGATGGCGGGATCGCCGAAGGAGGAGTGCCCTTCCGAGCGGGCAGCCCGAATGGCCGAGGGAAACTCCTGCGGGTCCCAGACGATCCGCATCCCCTTGCCGCCGCCGCCGGC
>JACQHM010000228.1 GCA_016199025.1 Candidatus Methylomirabilota bacterium
AAGATCAGGCTGTCGCTCACGCGCCGTTCGGTCTCGCGGGACCTCCACCCGTACAGGCGCTTGACGGCCAGCAGGCGCAGGATGACCTCGACCGGCGTCGAAGGCCGCCCGGTGGTCACGGTCTGGGGCCGGTGCTGGGCCAGATCGGCCCGGACGGCCTGGACCACGGCGTCATCGGCGAGCAGCGGGTCGATTTGGGCCAAAACCGGATCGGTTGTCGGCATCAGCGCTGGGACGTAGTCAAAGACGTTCATCGGGTCATAGCGGTCGCGGAGCATGCTGTCCTCCTGTTATCAACGTTGAGGACAAGCATACCCGTGCCGGGCCAGAATGTCATCAGAATGGGGCAAACGGTGTGCCGACGAACCCGCGTCGGCTTGTGCGCCCACCCACCGTGCCGTTCTGGAGGGCCAGCGAGGGTGGTTAAACCGGGTTTCCCGACAGAAACTAGTTTAGGGTCAATCTTGTAAGAGAGTCTCTAGCCAGTTGATGAACATCCGAGGTCCCGGTAGAATGCTCGTGGAGGCGTCCAGGGCATCCCAACGAGGACTCCGCTGTTCCTCCTTGCGGTGTCGACCGCTTTCGAAAGTCAGCGGACCCAGGCCAGGGGGTGTGGATGCTGACCGCACGGTGCGGCATCCTCTCCAACCTTTCGGCCCGTATCCTCGGCTGGAGGATCGCGAGCTGAGAGTGCATCCGTTGGAGGGAAGGTGACTGCTCATCACAACGCGAGGATGCATGGTCCCCTGGGGCCCGGGACCTCGGAGCGCGTTGGACAGCATCCCGTCGAGAAAGGAGGTGAGCCTCAGCATGACGAAGACGCTGTACGTTGGCATTGATGTTGCCAGCCGCTCGAACACGGCTCAAGGGGTGGATCCGACCGGCCAGGCCCTGGGCAAGCCCTGGCCCTTCCCCAACACCCTACCGGGCGCTCAAGCCTTGGAAGCGCGGCTGGCCACGATGCTCCAGCAGGGCGCGTACGACCACGTCATGATCGGCCTGGAAGCCACCGCCTTCTACGACTGGCACCTGGCTGATTACCTGGCCGCCAGCGGTCTATCGCCTGAATGCCCTCTGCGTCTCGCGCTTCCGGAAAGCCGCCGATGAACCCGACAAAACCGATCGGGTCGATGCGGCGGTCATCGCCGACTTCCTGCGGGTGGGCCGGAAGTTGCCCGCACCCCATGTGAGTGGGGACCCGTACCTGCCGCTGAAGCGGCTCACCCGCTACCGCTTCCACGTGGTCGGCTCCCTGGTGCGCGAGAGCAGCCACTTCCTCACGCACCTGTTCCTCCAGTGTTCGGGGTTGGCCCAAGCCAACCCCTTGGGCCGGCCCCTGGGGGCCACCGGCTGTGCCTTGATCGAAGACTTCCCCTCGGCAGAAGCCCTCGCCGCGCTGCCGGTGGAGGACCTCGTGACCTTTCTCATCCAGCAGGGCAAGAACCGGTTCCCCGATCCGGCCGGGATGGCCCAGCGGGTGCAGCAAGCGGCGCGAGAGTCCTACCGGCTCCGACCGGAGCTGGCCCGCTCCGAACACTTCATCCTGGCGAACCTCATCCGCACCATCCGCGCCCTGAAAGCCAGCCTGAAGGAGATCAACAAGGCCATCGCCGACGAACTGGTCGCCTTCCCCAACACCCTGACCACGCTCCCCGGGGTGGGCCCCGTCTTGGCCGCCGGGATCCTCGCCGAGGTGGGCGACATCCAGCGCTTCGCCAGCGATGACCAGCTGGCCAAGCTGGCGGGGTTGTGTGGAAGCGGCATCAATCGGGCACATTCGAAGCCGAAGAGCGGCGAATGGTGGCATCGGCCAACAAGTACCTGCGCTACTATCTGGTCGAAGCCGCCAACGCATTGCGGATGCACGATGCGTCGTACCGGGCCTTCTATGAGGCCAAATACCAGGAGGTCCCGAAACACCAACATAAACGCGCCTTGGTGCTCACCGCCCGCAAGCTGGTGCGGCTGGTCTACGCGCTGCTCACGCGGGGCCAGATCTACCGCCCAGCGGCTGTCCAGCCAGCCGGCCGGTAGCACTGTGTCGGTCATCTGAGCCGCCACGTTGTCACCTGCGTCATGATGAACACGCAAAAGGGTGAAGGGAAGTTTTGTCCTCATTTTTCCCTTGACATGCTACCGCACGACTTTAATCCTCAGCTTTCATGGCTGACCTGCCCCGCCTGACCAAGTAGGGTACAAGGGATCGACCCTTGCTGTCAACGGTCTTTCCGTCTTTCCAGCCTTATTCTCCCGGCCTCACAGACAATTTGAGATAAGGCTATCGTAGCTGACTTTGGGCCTCAGAGGGACTATCGGACGAAGGGGCGTGACCAGCCTTCGGAGCTCCCTCACCCAGGATCAAGCGGAAATCCCCCTTTTCCCCCCGTTCCCAAAGGGGGGGTGGGGGGATTTGTTTTGAGCACCGGCCCCTTATGAAGGCCGCAGGAGCGGAGCAGCAGGCTTATCTTAATGGCTGCCGGCCTTACTTGGAGCTTGACACCCGCATGAACAGGGGCGTACCATTTGGCTACCTTTGAGTGGCGGGAGGGCACCCATGAGAGCAAACCTCATTACAGTGATGGCTGTGATCGTGCTGGTTGTGGTACCCCTCGGGCCTGCAGTTGCCCAGCAACAGCCAACTACCAGCGGAAGTGGCTTTCTCGTGGACTCCAGAGGATATCTCCTGACGGCAGCCCATGTCGTGGAAGAACGCAAGACGAAGAAAATCGAGGTTGTGGTGGGTGGCCGAACACGCTACCTGGTTGAGGTCCTAAAAACGGATGAGACCAATGACCTGGCCTTGCTGAAAATTGACGGGAAGGATCTGCCGGTGGTGAAGCTGGGGCGGGCCGAGGCGGCGAAGCGACAGGAATCGGTCTGGGTGATTGGCTATCCCCTCGGCCTTCAGGAGATCAGCACGGCATCTGGCCAGATTACGGCCTTTCGAACCGAGCTAAGACAGATCGATCCTTCGCTCAAGGTGGCACGGCTCATTGAGATTGACGCCCGGGTCAACCCCGGCAATAGTGGCGGTCCCCTGGTGAATGACCGGGCCGAAGCGATCGGCATCGTAACGGCCAAGATTCAGGGCCCGAGGGTCGAGCGGGTTGGCTTCGCAGTGCCAATAGACCTCGCCCTCCTCTTGCTGAAACAGATCCCTGGTTTTGACGAATCTGCCCTGGGCCGGGAGACGCAGGTGCTGACCGGCCCGGAGATCGATGCCAGGGTGGCCCCCGCTGTCGTCCTGCTCCTGCTCGTCCAACGGGAGGCTCCACCCCCACTGTCAGTAGCGCCCACGCCCCAGGCACCGTCGGGAACAAGCGAGATGGTTCTCATCCCTGCTGGCGAGTTCCAGATAGGGAGCGATGCGAACGACTCAGAGGCCTTGTCCAACGAGAAACCACGCCACAAAGTCTATCTGGACGCCTACTCCATCGACAAGTACGAGGTGACAAACGCCTTGTACAAGCGATTTATGGAGCCCACAGGCCGGGCCGCTCCGGCCTACTGGTACGACGATAAGCTCAATGGCCCAACGCAGCCGGTCGTCGGGGTGAGCTGGCACGATGCGGACGCCTACTGCAAGTGGGCCGGCAAGCGCCTCCCCACCGAGGCCGAGTGGGAGAAGGCAGCCAGGGGGACCGATGGCCGGAAGTACCCCTGGGGGGACCAGTGGGATGCAAGCCGGGCCAACACAGAGGCACTCAAGGTCGGGAAAACGGTGGCGGTGGGCTCCTACCCGTCGGGGGTGAGCCCCTACGGGGTCCATGACCTGGCGGGGAATGTATGGGAGTGGGTCCAAGACTGGTACGACAAGGAGTATTACCAACAAAGTCCCGATCGGAATCCTCAAGGCCCTAGTAGTGGCCAAGATAAAATCCTGCGCGGCGGGGCCTTGTTCTACCGAGTCCCGGCGCGCGTCCGTACGGCGGACCGGCGCCACGACGCGCCGGACGCCCGGTACACCGCACACGTCGGCTTCCGTTGCGCCAGGGGGTCTCCCTAAATTGTTGAGTCCTGATTCCTGAATTCTACTTGCTGATGTGCAAAAGATGCCAAGTCGTGTTCTGTCAGCGCCTATCCGACATGACCACCTCTCTGTCAGGTGGCGGTCAGGGGTGGACCAAAAGAAGTATGGAGGGGAATCATGATGCCTAACAAGGTGACCTTAGACCAACTGGAGCAACTGGTGGCTCAACTGCCCCCCCAAGAGCAACTAAAACTAGTGGTGCATATCTGCGAGCAGTTGAGCGCTCTGCCATTTGCCATACCAACGGTCGTGGATGACGAAGAGCTGCAACGGCAGCGCGAGAAGGAAGCTGATGAGCTGTTGGCGTTATGCGATGCGGCAGCGGAGAAGTGGGAAGGCGAGTTCGACTCCGCTGGAGAGATTCGTCAGATGCGTCGGGACAGAGATGAGCAGATATGGCGGAGCAAGCCATAGACGCGAGCGTCGCTCTTAAGTGGGTGGTGAAGGGTGAACCGTTCCGTAATAAAGCGCGGCAGTTACTGCGGGACGCACGATTAAGAGGCATGACGCTGATTGCCCCACCCATTTTGCTCTACGAAGTCGAGAGCGTCTTGCAGCGCCGTCTCCACAATGGCCGCGCAACCATCGCCGCTACGGATGCATCGCTAAATGCCTTCTATGCTGTAGGAGTACGAATCGTGACCCATCCCGACATGGTGCGCCGTGCGCGTGGCATTGCCCGTCAGTTTCATCAGGAACGCCTCTACGACTCGCTTTACGCTGCGCTTGCCGACTTGCGCGGCTGCGAGTTGTGGACAGCGGACAAAGCGTTTTACGATGCCGTAAAGTCGGTTTTATCGTTTGTGAAGTATCTAGCTGATTATCCGTAAGACACCAGAGTTATCGAGGTCACAGGTCGTCCTTTGCCATCACGAGGGCGTCCTCTACCGGGGACGTGTAGTACTGGTGCCTCCTCCCCACCACCCTGAAGCCGAGGCGTTGGTAGAGGGCCTGGGCGGTGGTGTTCGAAACCCGCACCTCTAGGAGGGCCTTTCTGGCTCCCCGCCTCTTGGCCAAATCGAAGGCGAAGCTTAAGAGGCTCTTGGCAACTCCTTGCCGTCGGTAGCGGGGGTGAATGGCGATGTTGTTGATGTGGAGTTCCTCCCCCACGATCCAGAGGCAGGTGTAGCCCACCACCTGAGTCCTCGCCCCGGGGACGCTAACGGCCCGGGCCACGAGGTTTTCCGAGAGGGTCTTGCCCCAGAGCTCACTTTTGAACATCTCCTCCGTCCAGGGGGTGGAGAAGGACCTCGCCTCGATGGCCATGACGTCGTCAAGGTCCTCGGGCTGCATCCGATCGATGGTCATGAGGAACCTGCTCTCGATCGCCATCGCCCGTTCACCGACCAGCGGAACGCCGGAGTTCGGCCTCAGAAGGTCTGATGTAGCGGGGGATAAGGCCGATGGGGTCATCCTGTTCACCCTTCAAGAGACGCTTCAACCCCAGCTCCGCCACCAAGGCTGCGGAACAAACACGCCGGGCCAGGGGAGGGAAGAGGGCCTTCTCTTTGAGACGCTCTATCAGAAGGTCACCGTAGACCTTCACCCCATCGCCCAGAAAGACGGTCTGCTCTTCGATCCGCTCCACCAGGGCCTGGGGGGTGAGGGCTGCATCCTCCATGAGCCGTCGGAGGTTCTCGGCCTCAAAGCGGAAAAGGGCACAGTAGACCTCCTTCTTCCTGGCATCCAGGATCGGGCAGATCGGATGGCGGCAGAAGGGGAGGTTCCAGGCCATGGCTTCGAGGGTTGGAACGCCCACCAGGGGCTTTCCCGTCGCCAGGGCCAATCCTTTGGCGGTGCTCAAGCCGATCCTTAAGCCCGTGAAGGAGCCGGGGCCGATGGCCACGGCGAGGCCGTCTATCTCTTCCAGCGATCGCCCCGTCGAGGCAAGGAGGTGGTCAATGGCCGGGAAGAGCCGCTCCGAATGGGTAGCGGCGATGTCCAGGAAGGTCTCGCCCAAGAGCCCTTTTTCGCTTAACAGAGCCGCACCCCCCTGCCTGGTAGAGGTTTCGATCCCCAGGACAAGCATCGTGGGTCTACATCATCGGTCCCGGGTAGATCCTGGGCACCTCCACCACCTCACAGGTGACGGAGGTCACCCCCTCCACCCGTTTCGCGACCTCGGCGGCAAGTTCCATCGTCGCGGGGCTAAAGACCACGCCCCTTAAGGCCACCTCCCCCCGATCGGCCTTCACCTCGATGTGGAGGTGGCTTAAAGTCGGATCGGCGGCTAGCGCTGCCCTGACGGAGGCGGCGAGGCTTAAGTCCTTGACCTTCTGGATCGATTCACGGGTGGGCCGATACGGCTCACTCTTCGCCCCATAGGCGATGAGGTCCGCGTAGGCGTCCCAGGTGCTCCGTCCGGTATTCACCACCAGGTCGTAGTGGGAGGGGCTGGTCCAATCGGCCCCGAAGAGATATTCGATGCGGGCCGCCTGCTCCCGATCGAAGGCCTTGACCCGAGCCTGTGCGGTCTTTTGATCCACCCCCTCCTCCTCCATGACCCGCCGGATCCTCACCTCGAAGGGGGCTGTAATCCGGACCTTGAACGCATGGGCGATCTCTCGAAGGAGGAGCGGCGCCCCCCGCCCTCGGATGACGACGCTCCCCCGTTCGGCGAAGGTGAGGAGGGCAGACTCGATGAAGATGAGATACCGCCGCTTCACCTCGTCGAAGCGCTCCCAGAAGGAGAGACGGCGCTCGTCGATCTGGGACAGCTCCTCCACCTTGACGTCATACTTGCTGGCTGCCTGAAGGATGATCTCGCGATCCACGAACTCGAAGTTGAGCCGTTCGGCGACGGCCTGGCCCACCTGGATCCCCCGGCTCCCCAGCTCGCTTGAGATGGCCACGATGGTCATGGCGCCCTCCCTTTTTTAGAGGCCGGCGAAGCCGCTCTTCACCACCCGGCCTTCCTCGTCCAAGACGACCCTCACCAGGAACGGTTTCCTCCCCGGGACGACATGAAAACGAAGATCAAAGTATTCCACGACCCTTAAGCGGCCATCCCCCTTCACCTCGGTCACGGGGAACCGGGCAAACCAGCGGAAGAGATGGACGCTCTCTTCATCCTCCGCGGACTTGAGAGGGCCGTTCAGGTTCATCCTCGGATAGGCCACGAAGGTCAGCGGGGTTTGATCCAGGATAGAAAAGGCCGTTTGGTAGGTGGCCTCCTCGGCCTCCACAACACCCGACCACCGGAAGGGGGAAAGGGGGACGGGGAGGGCGGCAGCCTTGAGGACCTGATGGCCTTCGGCCAGGGCGGCGGCCTTGGTCCGCGAGAGGGCCTGGGCGTGGTTAAAGGCGGCTAAGAGGAGGTAGCCGGCGAAGAGGGCAAGGCCGATCCGGGCCGGGACGATGGAACGGTTTTTTAAGAGATAGGTCGCGAGGAACGAGGAGAGGATGATCCCGGTGAGGAAGGGGTCGATAATGAATAAGAGATCCCAGGCGTATCGCGTAGAGGTCAAGGGGTAGAGGACCATCGTGCCGAAGGAAGTAATAAGGTCCAAGAGGATATGGAGGAGGATGCCGAGAAAACAAAGGCCGGCCCAAGGCCAGTAACGTTTGCCCCCGCTCAATTTCCAGAAGAGCCATCCAAGAGGGAGGGCGAGGACCGCCGCCCCCAGGAGCGAGTGGGTAAAGCCTCGGTGATACTCGAGGAAGAAAGGGAGGCCACCCAAGCGGAGGGCGTAATCCACGTCGGGGAACTCGCCGGCGATGACGAGGGCGGCCGTGGCCCTCCATCCCATCCTCTGGCTGAAACCGGCCCTGGCCACAAGAGCCGCGGCCAGGCCGTGGGTCATATTATCCATCTCCGCTCCTCTTGACAGGAAGGAGACCTCGAAGCGCTCAGGCCCCACTATAGAGGAGATGGCGTTCTCCAGTCAAGCTGAGAAACGCGAGGAAGCCATCAGCTTTCAGCATTCAGCGGTCAGCTTCGACCTGAAGGTATACCTGAACGCTGACGGGTGATCGTCGCTGAACGTTTACCTTAGGGCTTGACACCCGCTCGAAAGGCGTGGTAAAAGAACCGGAGAGGGGTACCAGGGGCTCGTTCGGGGGACCTCCTGAACGAGTTTTTCTATCCCCGGATCGACATCCACGGTTCTTAAGGTAGAACGGGACACGGATGAAGGAGAACGTGAGGGTCCGCTTCGCCCCGAGCCCGACGGGTTACCTTCACGTCGGCGGGGCGAGGACCGCTCTCTATAATTGGCTCTTCGCCAGACACCATGGGGGGACCTTTATCCTTAGGATCGAGGACACCGATCCTGAGAGGTCCACGGAGGAGTCGGCTGGGGCCATCATGGAAGGCTTGAGCTGGCTTGGTCTGGACTGGGATGAGGGCCCCTACCGGCAGGCAGAGCGGCTCGCCCTCTACCGGGAGTCCGCGGAAAGGCTCCTCCGAGAAGGGAAGGCCTACTGTTGTGTCTGCACGCCGGAGGAGCTGGAGGAGCGGAGGAAGGTCTCCCTGGCGGCGGGTTTGCCACCGAAATACGATGGCCGGTGCCGGGATCAGAGGGCGATCGAGGGGCGCCCTTTTGCCATCCGGTTCAGGATGGAGGGGATTGGGAAAACGATCATCGAGGATCTGGTCCACGGACGCGTGGAGTTCGACGATGCCGAGCTGGAGGATTTTGTCCTCCTCCGCTCTGATGGCACCCCTACCTATAACTTCGCCGTTGTCATCGACGATGTCCTCATGGAGATTACCCACGTCATCCGTGGGGACGATCATCTGTCGAACACGCCCAAGCAAATTAAGCTCTACGAGGGCTTAGGCTTCCCGCTTCCGAGGTTTGCTCATCTTCCGATGATCCTGGGCCCCGACAAAAGCCGCCTCTCCAAGCGGCACGGGGCGACTTCCGTCCAGGCCTACCGGGACCTGGGCTACCTCCCGGAGGCGATGATCAATTATCTTGTCCGCCTTGGCTGGTCTCATGGGGATCAGGAGATTTTCTCCAAGGAGGAGCTGGTTCGGTACTTCACGCTCGAGAAGGTGGGGAAGACCCCCGCCGTCTTTGACCCGGCGAAGCTCCTTTGGCTGAACGGCCACTATATCAAGCAGGCCGAAGCGAAGCGGCTTACCGAACTGCTCTTCCCCTTTTGGGAGGAGGCCGGGGTCGGGCAGGAGGAGCTTCAGAAGAAGGAGACCGGCTGGCTCGAAGGCGTGGTCAGGATGTATCAGGAGCGGGCGAAAACGCTCCGGGAGCTGGCCGAGTCGTCCAAGGTCCTCCTCGAGGTCCCCATCGAGATGGATCCCGAGGCCACCAAGCTCCTTTCCTCCGAGGCCAGGACGCGGCTTCAGACCCTTCGGCCTAGACTGGAGGCCCTCGCCGAGTTCACGGCTGAAGCGTTGGAGACCTTAGCGCGCGGGTTTGCTGCAGAGCAGGGGGCCAAACTGGTGGAGATCGCCCAACCGTTACGGGTGGTCCTGACGGGGAGAACGGTCAGCCCCCCCATCTTCGTCATCATGGAGTTCCTCGGCCGGGAGCGGTGTCTCCGGCGGCTGAAAGACGTGCTTGGCCCGTAGGGGCCCGTGTACCAGGAAGAACCGTGCGACGTGACGAACCACGATTGAGGGTTGACGAGGGTATCAAGAATGGGGTTAGAGGATGTGTTGGCGGGCCTCCGGGCAGAGCTGGCCGCCCTGGAGCGGGAGTTCAAGATTGAGCTTCCCCAGAAGATCAAGGCGGCCCGGGAGCTCGGGGACCTGAGAGAGAGCGGGGAGTACGAGTCCATCAAGGATCGGCAGGGCTTCGTTCAGGCTAGGATCACGCATCTCAAACAGAGGATTGCCGCCCTGTCCTCAATCAATCCGAATACCATCCCCCGCGACCGGGCGGGCTTCGGCTCTACCGTGCATCTGAAGGACCTCCAGACTGGGGAGATGAAGCTCTACAGACTGGTTTCACCGGAGGAGGTTGACACCTCCAGGGGGCGGATCTCGATGGTCTCTCCCATTGGCCGGGGATTGATGGGGCGGGAGGAAGGGGACGAAGTGACGATTGAGACCCCCAACGGGAGGAAGGCCTACGAGATCATCCGGGTCGTCACGATTCACGACAGTGACCGCGGGGAGGCTTGAGTCCTCCCAACCGTTTTTTCGTTTGACGATCGGCCATCGACCAGTGTATGAATACCTTGAAGGCTTGACTTTTCCTCCTCTTTCCACGATAGTGAGCGTAAACGGATGGAGGGTCGTCTAGCGGTAGGACAGCAGACTCTGGATCTGCTTGCCGGGGTTCGAATCCTCGCCCTCCAGCCACTCGAAGTCATCGTCAGGCAAGGGCTCAGAGGCAAAGGCTTCTGAGCCCTCTTGCTGTTCAGAGGGTGAGGTTGCGCCGGGGTTGCGTCTGGTAGCCGGTAAAACGGCTTCCAGAGTGAAGGAAGACTGAACCACTACTCTTGACCTTGTGAATGCCACAAAGTCCTGGATGCTAAGGCTGGATCAGATCGAGGAAGCGAGAAGCGTCCTCGGCCATGAAGAAATTGTTGAAGAGGACGTAGGTCATCCCTTCCGGACGACAGAAACTTTTGAGGAGCTGGAGGTCCTCGTCGGTGTGAAGATACCGATAGCCGGTCCGGCCGTGCAGGCGGAAGTAACGGATCGCCCCATGGACCGGCTCCTCCTTCAAAGGATCAACGACGTGAACGAGATCCAGCTCCTCACAGAGACCTTTGACCATATTCGGCTTCTATTCCCCCCGGGGCTCCCACCCCAAGATGAAGCCCCTTCGCTCGATCTCTGAGAAGAATTTCCGGAGGTTCGCCCTGTGCTCCAAAGAGGGGTCGAAGCTGGGAGGCGACTGGAAGATGATGATGGTGGCCTCCAGGGCCCTGGCGACGGCTGCTGTTGTTTCCCAGGCTTCGAAGACCTCCTCCGTCGGCCTGAAGGCACCGTAGGCCAGCCCTTTGGCCTTCTCCGCCAGCCGTTTGCCAAGCCTCCGGTAGGTCGGGCTGGAGGGTTCGTGGGTGATGAGCTGCCAGGCCTTCAGCGTAAACTCGAAGGAAGGAGGGGCTTGAAGCCTCCACCGCCTCGCCGTCTCCACCTTCGGAGGCTTGTAGAAGGTCTGCTGCAACTCGACGACGGGGAAGCGCCGGTAATACTCCTCCTTCTTCAAAGGAAAGCCGCAACACCCAACTTTGATAGCAGTTTGGGCAATGATGGGGTTATCATCCAGCAGGCTCATCGCTTCCTTTCCTTCCATCACGGAAATCCCAGCTTTGCCCGCACCACGGCTCGCACCTCCTTCGCCGTGCTCATGGCATTCTCTGCCGCCTGCCGGTCTGCCGACATGCCGGGATAGCGAGCGGCAATGCCAAAAGTGCTGAGGTGCGCCAACGGCTGCCTCTGGGAGTCAAGCTCTGGGAGCAATCCCCCACTTAAGTTAAGCAGCATCACAAGGTCATGAGTCTTCCCGTATACAATGTTATGCACCTCTAAGAAAGCCTTCAGATACTTTTCAGCGCACTGCTCTGCGAGAAAGCAAACAACATTCCAAACAGGATCAGCCGTTTGTATCTCTCGTTGGGCAACCTTCCAATCGCCCTCCGCCTTGTCAACCCACTCTGCTGTCTCAGGCTTCATACAGAACAATTCCTTTCGTCATCACCCCGGTGGCAAAGACACCTTTTCGCTCCAAAGATGCATCCAATTCGGACGGCCTAAACACGAGGATGTCTAAAGCAAAGGGATGATCAATGGCAGCAGCGATGCGGGCGGCG
>JACQHM010000200.1 GCA_016199025.1 Candidatus Methylomirabilota bacterium
GCAGGAGGAGGGTCGTTCCCTTCTGCATTTGCTTGATGTCCATGTTGCCGCCGTTCTCCCGCGGGGGAATCGTCCGGAGGCAGCGGTCCTTATGCGTCCCCATGGGGCCACAGACGTCCTTCGGCATGGCATCTTTTGGCTCCGGCGGGAGGACGAAGCCACCGGCCTTCCTCAGGGCCTCCTCCCGTTGGTACATCACCTCGGTCTCTTCAGGCCCCGGGGCAACCCCGATGGTTCCCATGAACCCGTTGAAGGGGATCCTAACCCCCGGCATGTCAGGGGAGGTCGCCTCAAGTCGGTTCAAGTTCCATCGGACGATGTAGGGGTTGGGGAATACGTCCCGTAAGAATCCAAAGCCTGGGACAATGACCGTAAAGCCGAAGGGATCGGGATCGATGTCGATCAGGGTGATGGCCAGGACATCGCCCCGCTCTGCGCCGTTGATAAAGATCGGGCCGGTCAGGGGATGGACGAGGTTGAGATTCGCTGCCGCAACGTCGGCGGCGGTGGAGCTCATGCTGAACGTGTGATCCACGGCATCCCGGGTCTCGTAGATCAGGATGTCGCCAGGGTCGGCAGTAGCGACGTGTTTGATAGCCGGATGCCAGCGGTTGTGACAGCGAGGATCCTCACCACACCGGAAGCCTGTCTTTTGAATCCTGATTGTCTTTGCCCAGGCGAGATCCATCATACCTAGGGTTGATACCACGATCAACGCAAGGATCAGCCATCGTTTTGTCCTCACCATCTCTTACCCTCCTTGGTGAAAGGGATTGTACACGGGGCCCAAAATTTAGTGAGGACTTTATCTATAAAACAACGTTTTGTCAAGAAGATTTTGCGGCACGGCTTCCTCCACGTGAAGCCTGCGGTCAGTTGGGAACGGGGCAGCGCAGATTAGGGTTGACCCAAGGAAGAAAGTACACTATCCTACATCTCCGATCAGGAGGGAATCTGGAGGAACATCATGCTCAACAGACTGAAAGACGACTTAAGCGAAGCCTTCAAGGTGGCCATCCGGGAGGTAGCCGAGGCGGGAGGATGGCCATCAGCAGAGGTTCCAGAGGTCCCTTGGGACTACCCCAGTGAGTCATCCTTTGGGGATCTCTCCACCACGGTTGCCTTCAGCCTGACGAAACAGGCGAGGAGGTCTTCTAGGGAGATTGCCGGGGCCATCGCTCAGCGTCTGGCCCTTGATCCTTCTGCGGTTGAGCGGATCGAGGTGGCAGGGGCCGGATACCTGAACGTCTTCATCACCAAGAGTTGGTGGCGGCAGGTCATCGGTGAGGTCCTCCGGGCCGGTGCCTTGTACGGCCGAGCCAGGGTGGGCGAAGGGAAGAAGGTCCAGGTGGAGTTCGTCAGCGCGAACCCCACGGGTCCTCTTCACGTCGGTCATGGCCGGGGGGCGGCCTTGGGGGATGCCTTGGCTAATCTCCTTCAGGCTGTTGGCTTCAAGGTAGAGCGGGAGTACTACGTGAACGACGCCGGCACCCAGATGGAGATCCTCGGCCGCTCCATCCTGGCCCGCTATCAACAGCTCTTGGGCTGTGACGTCCCTTTCCCCGAGGGCGGATATCAGGGGGACTACATCACAGGTTTGGCCCGCGAGGTCATCCAGCGAGAGGGCGATCAGTTCCTGAATCAGGACGAAGGAAAGATGGTTTTGACATTCGCAGCGTTTGCGGCGGAAGAGATCCTCAAGGGGATCCGAACCGACCTGGATGCCTTCGGAGTCCAGTTCGATCGATGGTTTGAGGAAAGCACCCTCTACAGGAGGCCCCCAGAACGGAATCAAACGCTTCTCGAAGAGGCCATTGCCTTCCTCAAGGAGAAGGGATTCATCTACGAGGAGGAGGGGGCCCTCTGGTTCCGTTCAACGGCTTTCGGCGATGACAAGGACAGGGTCCTCATCAGGAGCTCCGGAGAGCCTACCTATTACGCCTCTGATATCGCCTATCATATGGAGAAGTTTCGAAGGGGCTATGACCTTGTCATCGATATCTGGGGGCATGATCATCATGGTTACGTCCAAAGGGTCAAAGCGGCCGTCCAGGCGTTGGGATACCCGCCAGAGGCCCTCCAGATCCTGTTGATCCAGCTCGTGAACCTCTTACGGGGGGGGAGGCCCGTGGCCATGTCCACCCGGGCGGGGGAGTTTGTCACATTGAAGGAGGTCCTGGACGAGGTCGGGAAGGATGCTGCCCGCTTCATCTTCTTGACTCGTCGGGCCGAAGCCCCCCTGGACTTTGACCTGGAGGTGGCCAAGGCCCAGTCTGAGGAGAACCCGGTCTATTACGTGCAATACGCCTACGCCCGCCTTTCCAGTGTCCTTCGGGAGGCTGAGAAGGCAGGATTTCAAGCCCCCTCTCTTGATGCTGACCTCTCCCTCCTTAAGCTCCCCGAGGAGTTCTCCCTGATGAAGCAGCTCGCCCTCTACCCGGAAGTGATCCTGGGGGCGGCACTGGCCTTTGAGCCCCATCGGCTGACCGCTTACCTTCAGGAGGTGGCGGGTCAACTCCATAGTTATTATCGGAGGTATCGGTTCATTTCCCAAGATTCCAACCTCTCCTGGGCCCGCCTGGCCTTGGCCGAGGCCGTTCGGTCCGTCATCGGGGACGCCCTTAGCATCCTAGGCGTGGCCGCTCCCGAACGGATGTAGGGGGCTGATCGCAAAAAAAGTCTTGACAAGAATTTTTGGCTTCGGTTAATATGGTAAGGTTCTGGAGGCTAGTCCTGATAGGAGGGTGCCTTGCCGACGATCAACCAGCTCATCCGAGGGTGTAGAAAGCAGACCAGTAGGAAGGAGAAGGCTCCGGCTCTCCAGGCCTCCCCACAGAAGCGGGGAGTATGCATCCGTGTCTATACGACGACGCCTAAGAAGCCGAACTCGGCCCTCCGGAAGGTGGCCAGAGTGCGGCTGACCAATGGGATGGAGGTGACAACCTATATCCCTGGTATCGGGCATAACCTCCAGGAGCACTCCATCGTCCTCATCCGAGGGGGACGGGTGAAGGATCTCCCAGGGGTCCGCTATCATATCATCCGGGGGTCCCTGGATGCCGCAGGTGTTCAGGATCGTAGGCAAGGGCGATCCCTTTACGGCACCAAGCGGCCGAAGGCCAGTTAATCGAGGCGGCACTTACGGGGGAGTCTTACGAGTTTAAGTGCCGCCTTTCATTTCCTCAGGGGGTGGGGTCTCCTTTATCAATGCCGTAACGGATGGGTTTTCGGCTACTTAGCGTACTTTTTGGAAGGCAAATCGTTCGTCAGTGGGCAGATGATTTGAAGGCACTTTAAGCTACGGGCGAGGGGCGAAAGATGCCGAGGCGGAAGGTTACCGAGAAACGAGAGATTACCTCGGATCCTGTCTATGGGAGCAAGCTGGTGACCAAGTTTGTGAGCTCCCTGATGAGGGATGGTAAGAAGTCTGTCGCCGAGCACATCTTTTACAAGTCCATGCAGATCATCGAGGAACGGATGAAGGCTGATCCTCAGAAGATCTTTAAGCAGGCCGTTGACAACGTCAAACCGGTCATCGAGGTGAAGCCCCGACGGGTCGGCGGCGCAACCTACCAGGTACCGGTGGAGGTCAGGCCGGAGAGACGGACCTCTCTGGCCATCCGGTGGATTATCACCTTTGCCCGCCAGCGATCCGAGAAGAGCTTGGAGGAGCGGCTAGCCGCCGAGCTGATCGAGGCCGCCAATAACCGCGGGGGATCGGTCAAGAAGAAGGAGGATACTCATAAGATGGCCGAGGCCAACAAGGCCTTCGCCTACTACCGCTGGTAGTCCACTCAAGCTGATGAGGTACGGTGTTTCAGCCCTTCAGGGCTGGGAGAAGCTGAGTTCATCCGAGCGAAGAGCCTATCCTAAATCTCCAGCAAGTTACTGGGATCAAAAGAGTCTTTAAAGGTTTTGGGGTAGGCTCTCAAGCTCGTTATCGGAGGTTCTCGAATTGGCGAACGGTACTAGTGAATATCCCCTGGAACGGACCAGGAACACCGGCATCATGGCCCATATCGACGCCGGGAAGACGACGACCACCGAGCGGATCCTGTACTATACTGGCCGGACCTACAAGATTGGCGAGGTGGACGAGGGTTCCACGGAGATGGATTGGATGGAGCAGGAGAAGGAGCGGGGGATTACCATCACCGCTGCCACGACCACCTGCTTCTGGAAGGACCATCGGATCAACATCATCGATACCCCTGGCCACGTGGACTTCACTATGGAGGTGGAACGATCCTTAAGGGTTCTCGACGGCGCCATTGCCATCTTCGACGCTGTGAACGGTGTCGAGCCTCAGTCGGAGACCGTGTGGCGCCAGGCAGATCGGTACCGAGTTCCCAGGATCTGTTTCATCAACAAGATGGACCGGATCGGTGCCGACTTCTACATGTCCGTCAGGTCCATCGCCGAGCGGCTTGGCGCGAGACCGGTCCCGATTCAACTGCCGTATGGCAAGGAGGACAGGTTCAAGGGGGTCATCGATTTGATCGAGATGAAGGCTGTTGTCTGGGAGGAGGAGACGTTAGGGGCCCGTTACCACGATGAGCCGATCCCCGAGGGACTCCTGGAGGAGGCCAGGTCCTGGCGAGAGAAACTCCTAGAGGTGGTGGCAGAAGAGGATGAGGCCCTTATGGAGCGGTATCTGGAAGGCCAGGAGCCCTCCCCCCAGGAGATCAAACGGGTCCTCCGGGCGGGGACCTTAGCCCTACGTCTGACCCCGGTCCTTTGTGGGGCGTCTTTTAAAAACAAGGGGGTCCAGCCGCTCCTGGACGCTGTTATCGATTACCTCCCCTCTCCTCTAGATCTCCCTCCTGTGGAAGGGCTGAATCCCAGGACGGGGCAGAGGGAGCAGCGTTTCCCAGGGGAGAACGAGCCGCTGGCCGCCTTGGCCTTCAAGCTGATGGGCGATCCCTATGCCGGTCACCTCTGCTTCTTTCGGGTCTATTCTGGGACGCTCCGGGCCGGTATGTATGTCTACAACCCCGCCCGGGATACCCGTGAGCGGATCGGCCGGCTCCTTCGGATGCATGCCAATAAGCGGGAGGAGATCGACCGGGTCTCGGCCGGGGATATCGCGGCGGCTGTAGGCTTAAAGCAGACGAGGACGGGGGATACCTTCTGCGATGCGGACCATCCCATCCTCCTCGAGGCCATCCAGTTCCCAGAGCCTGTCATCTCCGTGGCTATCGAACCCAAAACGCGGGAAGGCCAGGAAAGGCTCTCGACCGCCCTCCATGCGTTGAGCAACGAAGATCCGACCTTCCAAGTTCGGATCGACGAGGAGACAGGCCAGACCATTATCTCTGGGATGGGGGAGCTTCACCTGGAGATCATCGTTGACCGCCTTGTCCGGGAATTTAAGGTGGAGGCCAACGTCGGCCGGCCCCAGGTTTCTTACCGGGAGACGATCACCCAGCCCGTGGAGGGCGAGGGGAAGTTCATCAGGCAGACAGGAGGGAGGGGCCAGTACGGCCACGTGTGGCTCAAGCTAGAGCCCCTGCCCCCGGGATCAGGGGTCGAGTTCGTGAGCGCCATCGTCGGCGGGGTGATCCCCAGGGAGTACATCCCCGCGGTGGAGAAGGGGGTCAGGGAGGCGATGGAGGCCGGGATCTTGGCCGGCTACCCGGTGGTCAATGTCCGGGCGGTCCTCTCCGACGGGTCCTACCATGAAGTGGACTCTTCGGAACTGGCCTTCAAGATCGCCGGTTCCATGGCCGTTAAGGATGGGGTCAAGCGTGCAAGGCCGATCCTCCTCGAGCCCACCATGCAGGTGGACGTGGTGACCCCCGAGGAGTTTCTGGGCGACGTCATCGGGGACCTGAACGCGAGGCGTGGGAAGATCCTCGGGATCGAGACCCGGGTGGCCGCCAACGTCATCAGGGCCGAGGTCCCACTGGCAGAGATGTTCGGGTACGCTACTGTTCTCCGGTCGGCGACCCAGGGCAGGGCGACCTACACCATGCAGTTTGCCCGATACGAACCGGTCCCAGCTCAGATCGCCGAGGAGATCGTCTCTAGACTTGGGGTGCGGACAAGTTAAATCTTCTTCGAGGTGGAACCGGCGCCTGAGGCAGGACCTCGGCGCCTGATCAGAGCCATCATCTAGGGGTATCCGGCAAAGCCCGGTCTCGGCCCGTCCGAGGGGCCTTGAGCATCTGGAAAAGGGGGCAGTTATCATGGCGAAGGCGAAGTTTGAGCGGACGAAGGCGCACATGAACGTGGGGACGATCGGGCACATTGATCATGGGAAGACGACCTTGACGGCGGCGATTACGAAGGTGTTACATGCGGCGAACCCGAAGGTGCAGTTTGTGCCCTTTGAGCAGATCGACAAGGCGCCGGAGGAGCGGGAGCGGGGGATTACGATTGCGATAGCGCATGTGGAGTACGAGACGGCGCGGCGGCATTATGCGCACGTGGATTGTCCGGGGCATGTGGATTACATCAAGAACATGATTACGGGGGCGGCGCAGATGGATGGGGCGATTTTAGTGGTGGCGGCCAGTGAGGGGCCGATGCCGCAGACGCGCGAGCATATTTTGTTGGCGCGGCAGGTGGGGGTGCCGGCGATCGTGGTGTTCAAGAACAAGGAGGACATGGTGGACGATGCGGAGTAGTTGGATTTAGTGGAGTTGGAGGTGCGGGAGTTATAGACTAAGTACGAGTTTCCGGGGGAGGAGA
>JACQHM010000218.1 GCA_016199025.1 Candidatus Methylomirabilota bacterium
AATCCCCCCGTTCCCCCCTTTTCCAAAGGGGGGGTGGGGGGATTTCTGTTGAGCCTGTAGTGCCTTATGAAAGGCCCAAGAGGGGAGCCGTAGGGTTAGCTTAGATTGTCTACAGTGAAGGGATTGGCGCCTGAGAGTTCCCTATGGTAGAGTTAATTGACCGTTATCCTTCTTCTTTGGGCGCTGCCTCCGGCCCGGCCAGAAGGTTTCCGACAGTCCTTCGGGCAAGGAGGAGGAGCTTCCTCCCGGCGAAGCCAAAGACCATGGCGAAGCCGATAAAGGGGAGGAAGACCACGTAGAGGGCCCCCATGAGCGGCCCCAAGAGCATCACCAGAGGGAGAGGGAGCCGGACGTAGCGGAGGTCGTCCCCTCCGGGGAGCACCCCGCCTCCCTTGGGGATCGTGATGATCTCCCACTGGGAGGGGTTCCAGTAGAAGCCGACCTTGACCCGGTCGTTGCCGTGATAGCGAGCCATCGCTTGACCTCCTGTTCGAGGGTTGATCCATTGGCCTTTCCACCTCCAAGGATATATCGTGAAGAAGGGGTGGGCCATCCGGAGGACGCCCCGGGAGGTGGGGGAAGAACAACCTGGTCGTCAGGGAAAAAGTCTCTAGTGGAGAAAGGGAATGAATCAACGGACGCCTGGCCTGGTTCGTAACGCTATCAGCCTGATCGGGGCCGCCCTGGTCCTGGTCAGTCTGGTCAACATCGTCTTCCTCTTCTTAGCCGACATCTTCGGGGTTCGGGCGAAGCCCTACCTTGGGATCTTCGCCTACATGGTCTTCCCGGCCATCCTGATCGTGGGCCTCCTCGTCATCCCCGTCGGGATGCTCCTGGAGCGGCGAAGGCGGCGGAAGATGGCCCCTTCGGAGGTCTCACCCTATCCGAAGATCGACTTAAACGACCCCCGGCACCGGGGCGCCTTCGCCTTCTTCATGGGCTTCACCCTCCTCTTTCTCCTGTTGAGCACGGTGGGGAGCTACCGGGCCTACGAGTTCACCGACTCCATCACCTTCTGCGGCGAGCTGTGCCACACGGTCATGAAACCGGAGTTCACCGCGTACCAGGCCTCCCCCCACGCAAGGGTGGCGTGCGTCGATTGCCATGTGGGGCCTGGGGCCACCTGGTATGTCCGTTCCAAGCTCTCGGGGGTCTATCAGGTCTACGCCGTCCTGTTCGACAAGTACCCCAGGCCGATCCCGACCCCCATCGAAAGCCTCCGGCCGGCCCAGGAGACCTGCGAGCAGTGCCACTGGCCCGAGAAGTTCTTCGGCGCCCAGTTGAAGGTCATCACCCATTACGCCCCCGACGAGAAGAACACCCCCAGGCAGATCAGGATGCTGATCAAGACAGGAGGGGGGAGCCCTACCACAGGCCTCACCACGGGGATCCACTGGCACATGAACATCGCCAACGAGGTCTGGTACATCGCGACCGACGAGAAGCGCCAGACGATCCCCTGGGTCCGGATGAAGGACAAGCAGGGCCGGGTGACGGAGTACCTGGCGAAGGATGCCACGGTAAAGCCCGAGGAGATCGAAAAAGCCCCCAAGCGGCGGATGGACTGTGTGGACTGCCACAACCGCCCGACCCATATCTACGTCCCCCCTGACCGGGCGGTGGACGAGGCGTTCCTGGCCGGGAGGCTGGACCGCTCCCTTCCCCTCTTGAAGCAGCAGGCGATCGAAGTTTTGACGAAGTCTTATCCCTCCACTGACGCTGCCATGGAAGGGATCGCGACCGCGCTGGACGCCTTCTACCTCACCAAGGACCCGGACCTGTACGCCAAGAAGCAGGAGGCGATCAAAGAGGCCATCGCCGAGATCCAACGGATCTTCAAGACGAACATGTTTCCCGAGATGCAGGTGGACTGGCGGACCCACCCCGACAACATCGGCCATTTCTACTTCCCCGGCTGCTTCCGGTGCCACGACGGCCAGCACGTGAGCCGAGAGGGAAAAGTCATCAGGAAGGACTGCGAGATCTGCCATACGATCCTCGGCCAGGAGGAGGGGGGGGCGCCGATGGTGGCCGTGAAAGGGGGGGCTTTCCGTCATCCCATCGAGCTGGGTGATCTGGCCGAGGTTACCTGTAGTGATTGCCATACGGGAGGGGTTGGCCCGTAGAAAGACCCTTTTGTGGGACATCCTTTCCTCAACCTTCCGATTGGTGCCCCAGAAGGTCAATCCTGTATTTTCGAGAAATTAGGCCGAATAATCCCGCCTGGTGGGGAAAGAGTGCCCCAGGGGGGATGAGTCCCTTTTGCCTGATGGCCGTTTTGCCTTGAAAAATCAAGCAGTTTAGGCGATCCCTCTCGAAGGGGTGGGATGGCACCTTCTTTGCTTCTAGGGTTCACATGTGATTTCGCTCAAAGGTTCGTGGGCCTCCCTTGGGTTTTCTTAGCACGGAGTCTTGGGAGCGAGGGTTCAAGTGCGACACTTCTTCCGCCTTGCCCTGTTCGGCTTCACAGGGGTCATCCTTTTCTCTTCTTGGGCCTTCCCCCACGGGGAGCATGGGGGGGCTACGGCACCCGAGGGAGGGGTCTCCCTGGTCAGTCTCCACGGCTATCAGGTGGAGCTTCTGACCAGACCCGCCCCCGTCAGGGCCGGAACAGAGGCCGGGATCGTTGCCAAAATCCAAAAGGAAGGTTCCCTCTCTCCTGTCCGGGATGGAAAAGTCTTCATCAAGATAGAACCGACCAGGGCAGGGGATGCTCCCCTCCCACCCCCTCAGGATCTTTCAGGCTATACCTTAGCCCCCGAGGAAACCTGGGCCGGGAACTACACGGCGAGGCTTTTCCCTGAGAAGAAAGGCCTTCACCTGGTCAGGGTTGTTCTTGCGGAGCTTGGAGGGGAGCAGTTCGACCCCCCGGCCATTGTGGATTTCCGCTTGAACGTCGCTCCCCCTGAGAGGATCGGCGGGAGCTTCCTCGTGGTAGCCGTGATCGCCCTGGCGATGGCCGGGGTGGGGGTCTGGGCTTTCGCCGCGAAAGCCCGGTATGGGACGAACGAGTCCCGTTTGAACCTCCTGGACATCCCCTGGCTGAAAAAGGTCCTCCTCTCTAGGGTCTTCCAGCCATCCCTCCAGATCCCTCTGTTGGTCTTGATGATCATCCTGGCCGTTCTCGGCTTTGTGGACACCCAGGACGGCGGGAAGAATCTGGCCACCAAGCTGGTCTGGACCCTGTGGTGGCCGGGGATCATCTTCACCTTCATCCTGGTCGGCCGCCTGTGGTGCTTCATGTGCCCCTTCGGTGCCTTGAACGAGTGGCCGGCAAGGCTGACGAAGCCGACCCGGATGTTCCCGAAGGTCTTACGAAACCTGTGGCCGGCCACAGGGATGTTTGTCCTCTTAACACTGGCCGACGAGCAGTTGGGCGTCGTCCGGTCCCCGAACGTGACGGCCTGGATCATCATCTTCTTCGCCGTCCTGGCCTTAGGGGTCGGCTTCTTGTACCAACGCCGGAGCTTCTGCCGGTACCTCTGTCCCATCGGCGGCCTGATCGGGATCTACTCGATGCTTGCCCCCGTGGAGCTTCGGGCCAAGTCGGGGGCCGTGTGCAGGGCCGATCTTTCGAAGGCCTGCTACCGGGGAAGTGACACAGGGTATGGCTGCCCCATGTTCGAGTTCCCGCTCGCGATGGATCGAAATACCTACTGTAACCTCTGCTTCGAGTGTGTCAAGGCCTGCCCGAAGGAGAACCTGGCCTTGAGGCTCCGGGCCTTCGGCCAGGACCTCTGGGCCGCCTCGAAGAGGCTCTTGGACGAATCGTACTTCGCCATCGCGTTGGTCGGAATCACCACCATTGTCACAGCCCAGATGCTCACGGCCTGGCACCCCTTCATCTCTTGGACGGCCAGGTTCCTCGGCCCGATCCGGGGTTGGGTCAAGCCGATCACCTATTTGACCCTGACCGAATCGGCCGTGTTCCTGGTCAGCTCCCTCGTCTTCTTCCCCCTCCTCCTGCTCCTGGCCGCCCGCCTGACGGACCCGACGGGGGGGAAAGATGTGAAGAGGACCTTCGTTCTCTTCGGCTACATGTTTGTCCCGATCGGCCTCGCCATGCACCTTTCGCATAACATCTCTCATCTGTTGATGGAGGGGCCCGGGATCGTCCCGGTGTTCCAGCGCTTCCTCAACACCTTCACGCCCTTCTCGTTAGGAGAGCCGGTCTGGGAGATGACGCCCCTTCTCGATGGATCGGTCATCTACTGGGTTCAGATGGCCCTGCTCCTCCTCTTTTTCGCCTTCTCCATCAAGGTGGGGGAGCGGCTCGTTTCGAACTTTTACGGCGACGATCCCGCGGGAAGCCGCGTCCTTGTCCCGATAGTTGTCTTAGCGCTCGTGTTCACCATCTTGAACGTGTACCTCCTCGGCCTCCCCATGGGGATGAGGCACGGGATGTAAACGTAGGGGAGCCGATCTGCCGGCTCCCGAAATGGGCGGCCGCAGAGGGCCGCCCCTACCAAGAACGGGTTTTGAAATTGAATAGGAGGAAACGATGGCAAAGCAGAAGAAACGTCCATCGAAGGAGAAGGAGAAGAAGGGGGGTGGCCGCTGGGCTGTCAAGGCCCTTATGGCCTTGGCCGTCATCGGGGTCGCGGGGGGGTTCTTCTTCTTCCGGGCCGGGTCTGAGGTGCCGAAGGGATCGAAGCCGTCCGCCAAAAGGGCCGTCGTCCGGAGGGAGACAAAGTCCACCCTTTCGCCTTCCCTCTTCGTCGGCAAGGCGGCGTGGGCTCATGAGGTTGCAAAGGAGATCCCCGACGTCCTGGACCAACTCTACTGTTACTGTGAGTGCGACAAGCATATGGGGCATAAGAGCCTCCTCTCCTGCTACACCGATGGCCACGCGGCCACCTGAGACATTTGCATGGATGAGGCGCTGGAGGCGTCTCGAATGTCCAAGCAGGGGAAGGATGTCCAGGAGATCCGGGCACAGATCGATCGGCAGTTTGGTCGCTCGTGAGTTGCATGATGAGCTGAGGTTGTGGCTTTCATGCCTCACTGGGACGTTCATGTCCCGAATCTAAAGATCCTGATCTGGTAAAGGATTTTGCCATTCATTGCCTCCACGGGTAGGGCACCTCTGCCCCCTCAGCCTCACCCTTTCCCCATTTCAGGGAGCGTACGGTCTTGAAATCTCAAGTGGTTACAGGTCCTGAGTCCTTGTTCGGCATGATCCCCCTCCTGGCATAGTCCTTGCTGTTTTCAAGCTTGTGAAATTCTCCTCAAGTTTGAACAGGATCCTTAGCCGCAGAGGGGTGGAGAGATGGTTTGTGGCGGTTCGCACGCTGGGAGGATGAGAAGGCCCGATGGAGAAAAGGGAAAAGGGTGAGCGAATCCCTTCTATGTTCTTAGAGGTCTTAGAAGCGATCTACCGGCTGGAGCAGGAAGGGGCATCGGTCTCGCCGGCCCGCCTGGGGAAGAGGCTTGGGCTTGGGGAGGCCCAGACGATGGAGAGGGTCCTGGGCCTTCAAGGGATGGGCCTGGTCGAGACCTTGATCTCCGGGCTGGTCCTTCTCACCGCCGAGGGGGAGCGGATCGCTGTCGGCTTGATCAGGAAGCACCGCTTGATCGAGCGTTTCCTGTACGACGTCTTGGGCCTTCCCTGGGACCAGGTCCATGGAGAAGCCCACTCCCTGACGCCGGTCGTCTCCGATCAGGTCGGAGACCGACTGGCAAGGTTTCTGGAGGATCCCAAGACCTGCCCCCACGGCAACCCGATCCCCTCCACCGAAGGAGCCCTTCATGCCGAAGCCGCCGTCCCCCTTCACCGCCTGAATCAAGGGAAGGCCGGGGTCATCCTAAGGATCGAGAAGGAGGAACCAGCCCTCTTGAAATACCTCGCCACCTTAGGCCTCCTCCCAGAGACGAAGGTGGAGGTGGAGGAGGTCGCCCCCTTCGGCGGCCCGATCCTGATCCGGGTCGGGGGCTCCCGGTATGCCCTGGGGCGGAAAGTGGCATCGAAGATTTTCGTGAAGGAGGCGTGAGTGGAGCTTGGTTGTCATAGCGGGATCAAGCGGTGGAAAGAGAGGCTTCCTGTCACCTTTGCCCTGGCCGGGAACCCCAATGTGGGAAAATCCAGCGTCTTCAACTGGCTGACGGGGATGGGGGTCATGACGGCCAACTACCCGGGGAAGACGGTGGAGGTCAACCTCGCCACGACCCACTTCAGGGATCAGGAGATCGGGGTCATGGACCTCCCGGGGACCTACGCCCTGGGTTCCACCTCGGAGGACCAGTGGGTGGCGAGGCAGGCCCTCCTGGATGCCCAGCCCGATGCAATCCTGGTCATCGTCGATGCGACAAATTTAGAGCGGAACCTCTACCTTCCCCTCCAACTGTTGGACATGGGCCTTCCCCTCGTCATCGCCTTAAACTTAGTTGATGAGGCCTTAAGGAACGGCCTCCGGATCGATCACGTGAGACTGGCGAAGTTTCTTGGCGTTCCCGTCGTCCCCACGGTGGCCATCAGGGGACAAGGGCTGGACCGGTTGGTCGAGATGGGGCTCCAGGCCGCCCGAGTGGGCCTCACCCGGGCCTCGACTCCCAGATACGGCAGGGATATCGAGGAGGCCCTTGAGGAGCTGGCCGATCTGTTGGTCAAAGAGGAGGTTCTCCTCCCCTGGGGGCTTCCCCCCAGGGCTATCGCCATCCTGTTATTGGAGGAGGACGAAGAGGTCCTCGCATGGACCAGGGCCCTTCCTGAAGGGGAGCGGATCCTGGCCAAGGTCCGGGAAGTGGCTTCGGGGATCGCTGAACGCCACGGCGAGCCGACTCCCTTTCGGATCGCCAGGGAGCGGCATGGCCTGGCCGGGGCTATCGGTGCCCAAGTCGAGACCCGGGTGAGCGTCCCCTCGAAGACCCAGGATCGCCTCTGGCGCCTGACCACCTCTCCAACCACCGGCTTCCCCCTCCTGGCCCTGGCCCTGGCCGGTCTCTTCGCCTTCCTGTTCTACATTGGAGATTTTTTGTCGAACGTGATGAGTGGCCTCTGGGGGGCCTCTCTTTCCCCTGTCATCCGGTTCGTCATCCAGCTTGCCTTCGGCCAGGGGATCGTTTCCAAGACCCTCCTCTGGGGGTTCGACGCCGGGATCAACGCGGCCCTCTCCGTCGGCATCCCCTATGTCCTCACCTTCTACCTCATCCTGTCGGTCCTGGAGGATACCGGGTATTTGAATTCCGTCGCCTTCCTGACGGACCCGTTCATGCATAAGCTGGGGCTTCACGGCCGGGCGGCCATCCCGCTGGTGGCGGGGGCGGGCTGTAACGTCCCGGCCATTATGGGGACCAGGGTCTTGGCCACGATGCGGGAGCGGATCCTGGCCAGCACCCTGGTCTGCTTGATGCCCTGTAGCGCCCGGACGGCGGTCATTGCCGGTGCTGTCTCAAAATACGTCGGCTGGGGGCCTGCGGTCTTGATCTATGTCATCGTGGCCGGAATCGGGTTCTTGTCTGGATGGGGGTTGAACCGCATCCTCCCGGGCCGCTCCACCGGCCTCGTCATGGAGATGTTCCCCTTCCGGGTCCCTTCGTTCCCGAAAATGCTGAGAAGGACCTGGTACCGCTTCAAGGACTTCCTCTTCGTCGCGACCCCCATCGTCCTGATCGGGAGCTTCATCCTGGGCTTGATCTACGAGACGGGCTTCTTATGGGTCTTCACCGTTCCGCTTCAGCCGGTGGTTGAGGGATGGCTCGGCCTCCCTGCGGTGGCCGGTCTGACCCTGATCTTCGCCGTCTTACGGAAGGAGCTGGCGTTACAGCTCCTGGTGGCGTTGGCTGTCGCGAAATACGGATCCGGGGTCACAGACCTCCTCCAGTTCATGGACAAAGGGCAGATCTTCACCTATGCCCTGGTCAACACCCTCTATATCCCCTGCATCGCCACCATCGCTGTCCTGGCGAAGGAGCTGGGGTGGAGGAGGGCCCTTTTGATCTCGGCCTCGACAATCCTGTTGGCGCTCTTGGCCGGCGGGATCGTTCACCGGCTCTTGATTCTTTAAACAGGAAAGGGAGACGCATGAAGATCTTCAATGACATCACCGAGACCATCGGCCGGACCCCGTTGGTCCGCTTCAACCGCGTGAGCGAGGGGTTCCCTGCCACGATCCTGGCAAAACTTGAGAGCTTCAACCCCCTCCACAGCGTCAAAGACAGGATCGGCGTGGCCATGATCCAGGCTGCCGAGGAGCAGGGGATCCTGACCAAGGAGACTGTGATCGTCGAGCCGACCAGCGGGAACACAGGGATCGCCCTGGCCTTTGTCGCGGCGGCGAGGGGGTACCACCTGATCCTCACCATGCCGGAGACCATGAGCCTCGAGCGACGGACCCTTTTGAAGGCCTTCGGGGCCGAGCTGGTCCTGACGCCAGGGTCTGAGGGGATGAAGGGCGCGATCAAGAAGGCCCAGGAGATCGTCGCCACCACAACACATGCCTGGATGCCCCAGCAATTCATGAATCCCGCCAACCCGGCGATCCACCGGAAGACAACGGCAGAGGAGATCTGGAATGATACCGAGGGCCAGGTAGACATCCTGGTAGGAGGGGTAGGGACCGGCGGGACCCTGACGGGTGTGGGACAGGTGATCAAGAAGCGGAAGCCGAGCTTTCGGATCGTGGCGGTCGAGCCGGCGGAGTCCCCGGTCTTAAGCGGCGGCGCCCCTGGGCCCCACAAGATCCAGGGGATCGGGGCCGGTTTTGTTCCTGATGTCCTGGACCTTTCCCTGGTGGATGAGATCGTCCAGGTGAAAAGCCAGGAGGCTATTGCCATGGCCAGGCGGTTGGCCCAGGAGGAGGGGATCCTGGCCGGGATCAGCAGCGGGGCGGCCGCCCATGCGGCTTTAAGTCTCGCCTCTCGTCAAGCTTTGGCCGGGATGCTGATCGTCGTCGTCCTTCCTGATACCGGTGAGCGCTACCTCTCAACCCCTCTCTTTCAAGATCCTGAAGATGGAGCGGTGCTCTGATCGAACTTTCAATCCGAAATCCGAAATCGGCAATCCGCAATGGTCACGGAGACAATGATGGGTCGTGCCAGTCGGAATCTCCTCCTGGGGGGTGTACTCCTTTCCGTGGCCTTCGTCTCCCTCCTTGCCGGGGATACCTTCCAGCGGCCCGTCGAGCGGGCGAACAATAGCCTCGTCAGGCCGGCGGCCTTGGCCGGTAGGGAGGAAGGTCAGTCCAGACAGGGAGCATCCCTCTTCCGGGTTCGAGGGTGCATCGGGTGTCATCAGGTGAAGGGGAGTGGGGGGACGATCGGGCCCGATCTCACCGTGGTGGGATCCAGGTGGAGCCGGGAGGCTCTCTTGGACCGGTTGGAGGGCCACACCATGCTGATGCCCGATTTCGCCCACTTACACCCTGCGGAGCAAAGGGAGCTGGTCCAGTACCTCATGAGCCTTCGGTAAGGAGGACCTCGGCCCGAAACCCTGGAGGCTTGGAGGGTGGGGCGAGGGGGGGAAAGGTCATGGCGGATCTCCTTGAGCTGATCGCGAACACTTTGGACGGTGTCTATGCTGTGGATGCCGATCGGCGGATCATCCTGTGGAATCAGGCGGCCGAGAAGCTCCTCGGGATCCCGGCCCAGGAGGTCCTCGGAAGATACTGCTACGATGTCCTGGGCGGCCGGGACGCCTCGGGCCACCTCGTCTGCCATAAAAGCTGTCAAACCCACATGATGGCCAAGCGGGGCATGCCTGCCCCCACCCATGACTTAGTCACACGCACCAAGGACGGCCGGGAGATCTGGCTGAACATGACGACCATCGTGGTCCCGGCGAGCCGGAGGGATCTCTTCATCATCGTCCACATCTTCCGGGACGTCAGTCGGCTGAAGGAGATGGAGCGGTTCGTTCAGCAGCTCCTCTCCAATGTGGCCAGGCTCTCCTGGCCCCACGAGGTCGAACCCCTGCCAGATCCTCCCTCCTTGGATACCCTTTTGGATCATTCCCAGGAGCTGACCGACCGGGAGGTAGAAGTGCTCCGGTTCCTGGCGTCGGGCATCCCGACAAAGGCCATCGCCGAGCAGCTCTGCATCAGCCCCTCCACCGTCAAGAACCACACCCAGAACATCCTCGCCAAACTGAAGGTCCATAGCCGCCTCGAGGCGGTGGCCCTGGCCTTCCGGTATGGTCTTATCTAGTCCTGTTGGCCTAGAAAAATAGGCCAAAGGCCCTATGGACGCTGAAGCCTTGGGGAGGTAAGTTTAAAAAGATAGGGAGGAAGGTCCCCGAAGGGGAGTATTGTCCCTGGAGGAAGGAGGTGGTGGCCCTACAGAGATCCGGGAGGCAGAGAGAGGTGTGGTGAGCGACAGGTGGTTCTGGACCCGTTTGAGGAGGAAGTGTCATGAAACTAAGAGGGAGGATTGTCAGCATTGGGCTCATGGGAGTGTTTGTCGTCGGCCTCCTGGGGGCGGTCGCATGGGCCCAGGAGACGCCCATCGGCCCCAAATGGTGGCCCTCGCGGTGGGGTCCTGGCGATGAGGCCGGTGCCTCCAACTGGATGACCC
>JACQHM010000207.1 GCA_016199025.1 Candidatus Methylomirabilota bacterium
ACTTCGAAAAAAATGAGCGAACCGTGAGTCATTCATGCCCTCAAAAATGGGAGTGAATCCGAAGTCCTCCAGCTATCCCCGACTGACGCGCTACGGGGTGATCTCTTCCCCTTCACAGAGGAGGATGGCCCCACGGTCAAAGTCCATCCACTCGCGAGGCGAATGTCCTTCCAAGGGAAGGATGTTTTCTGACCGCCACTTCCAGGCCTCCTCGAAGGCCTCACGGCTCTCGAAGTGAAGCTCGGCAGTCCGGTAATACCCGGGAGGGCTCCCATCAGGGGTCCCAACGACCTTGTTGGCGACGACCTTCCGGATCCCCGGGTACCGCTTCACATCGGGGATGTGAACCTGGGCGAACCATTGCTCGAAATCCTCGGGCTTGACCCCCTGTTTCAAGTTGTACACGACCACGAGCTTGAAGGCCTTCTGTCCCATGATCTTCCCTCCCCTATGTTTTTGCTGATGGCTGATAGCTGATTGCTGAACGCTCAATTATCCAAGCAGGTACTTGGCGATCACCAATCGCTGGATTTCTGAAGTCCCTTCGTAGATTTCGGTAATTTTGGCGTCCCGTAGGTACCGCTGCGCTGGGTAGTCCATCATGTAGCCATAGCCCCCCAGGATCTGGAGCCCCTTCACCGCGGCCCGCATGGCCGTCTCCGAGGCGAAGAGCTTCGCCATGGCAGCCTCCTTCGTGTGCCGGACCCCTTTGTCTTTCAAGAGGGCAGCCCGATAGGTCAAGAGCCTGGCCGCTTCGACCTCCACGGCCATGTCGGCCAGCATGAACTGGATGGCCTGGAAGGACGCGATGGGACGGTCGAACTGGACCCGTTGCTTCGCATAGTCGGCCGCCATGTCCAAAACAGCCTGGGCGATTCCCACGGCCTGGGCGGCAATGCCGATCCTCCCCCCATCCAGGGTGCTCATCGCCACCTTGAACCCCTCCCCTTCCTTCCCCAAGAGGTTCTCCTTCGGCACCCTGACATGGTCGAGGAGGAACTGGACGCACGAAGAACCTTTGATCCCCAATTTTTTTTCGACCTTCGCCACGGTGAATCCAGGCGTTTCCTTCTCCACCAGGAAGGCCGTGATCCCTTTATGCCCGAAGCCCCGACCCAGAGTGGCGAAGACGATGGCGACATCCGCCTCCAGGCCGTTCGTCGTGAAGTTCTTGGTGCCGTTCAGAATGTAAGACTCACCTTCCTTCCTGGCGACGGTCTGCTGATTCGCCGCGTCAGACCCGGCGTTCGGCTCGCTCAAGGCGAAACAGCCAAGGAATCTGCCGCTGGCCAGGGGGGTGAGGTACTTCTGCTTCTGTTCCTCGGTGGCAAACTGGAGGAGCGGATCGCAGACCAACGAATTATTCACCGACATGATGACGCCCGTCGAGGCACAGGCCCGGCTGATCTCCTCCAGGGCCAGGACATAGCAGACATTGTCGGCCACGGCCCCTCCGTACTCCTGGGGGACCGCAATCCCTAAGAAGCCCAGCTCCCCCATCCTCTTGACAAGTTCATGGGGGAACACCCCTTCCTCATCGATCCTTTGGGCCTGAGGGGCAACCTCCTTGGTCGCAAATTCTCGGGCCATCTCTCGAAACAACCGCTGTGCCTCCGAAAGCTCAAAATCCATGATCTTCCTCTTAACGGCCTGTAAAGACCGGCTTTCGCTTTTCGAGGAAGGCGGCGACCCCTTCCTCCTTATCCTCTGTGGAGAAACAGATGGCCTCGGCTTTTGCCTCGATCCCCATCCCCTCCTGAAGGGGAGCGTTGGAGCCCTCCTCGATGGCCGCCTTGGCTAGCTTCAGGGCAACAGCCCATTTGCTCAGAAGCTTCTCACAGAGCTTTTTCACCTCGTTCATCAACTCTCCAGACGGGACCACCTTGTTCACCAGACCGATCCGGTACGCCTCGGCGGCGTCGATCATGTCCCCGGTGAGGATCAGCTCCTTCGCCCGCATCTTTCCCACCAGGCGCGGGAGGCGCTGGGTCCCGCCGGCCCCCGGAATGATCCCCAGATTGATCTCCGGCTGGCCGAACCTCGCCGTCTCGGAAGCATAGGCGATGTCGCAGGCCATCATCAGCTCGCACCCCCCACCCAGGGCATACCCGTTGACGGCGGCCACAACGGACTTGGAAAGCCGTTCGATCTTCAGGAAAACCCGCTGGATCTTCTCCATGTGTTTCAGGGCCTCCACCCCTTTTAAGCCCGTAAACTCGTTGATGTCCGCCCCTGCGGCGAAGGCCTTCTCCCCGGCCCCCGTGATCACTGCCACCTTGACAGCCTCGTTCCTTTCCACCTGGTCGAGGGCCTGATCCAGTTCCTCGACCAAGGCTCGGTTCAGGGCGTTCAGGCGCTCCGGCCTGTTCAAGGTAATGGTAGCAATCCCATCCTCCACCGCCAGCATAATCGTGTGAAAGGCCACAGTTTCCTCCTCATGTATATTTGTAGAAGCCGCGTCCCATCTTCCGCCCGAGGAAGCCCGCGTCCACCATCTTGACCAGCAACGGGCAGGGCCGATACTTATCGTCCCCTAGCTCCTCGTGGAGAACCCGCATGACCGCGAGACAGACATCCAGGCCGATCATGTCGGCAAGCTCCAGGGGACCCATGAGATGCCGGGCTCCGAGCTTCAGGATGGTGTCGATGTCCTTGGTGGACCCGACCCCCTCCATCAAGGCATAGACCGCCTCGTTGATCATAGGGACGAGGACCCGGTTGATGATGAAGCCCGGGAAGTCCTTCGACTGAACCGGCGTCTTTCCGAGCTTCTTGGCCAGTTCCATCGCCATTCCCAGGGTCTCCTCGGAGGTGACCATCCCGGGGATAATCTCCACCAGCTCTATGAGAGGAACGGGGTTCATGAAGTGCATCCCGATGACCTTGTCAGGCCTTCTCGTCGTGGCGGCGATCCTGGTGATGGAGATGGAGGACGTATTGGTTGCCAGGATCACGTGGGGCGGGCAGGTGGCATCCAGCTCCTGGAAGACCTGCCGCTTCACCTCAAAGTCCTCGGTCACCGCCTCCACCACGAAGTCGGCTCCTCGAAGGTCCTTCAGGGTGGTTGTGAGGGCAAGGTTCTTCAACATCCCATCCTTTTGAGCCTCTGAAAACTTCCCCCGCTCCACCCCTTTTTCCAGTCCTTTGATGATCCGTTCTTTTGCCGCGTTCACCAATGTTTCATCCACATCCCTCAAGAAAACCTTGAAGCCGGTCTGGAGGGCGACCTGAGCGATCCCATGCCCCATGGTCCCGGCCCCGACGATGCCGATGGTCTTGATCTTCATCCCCCTCACCCCCTCTCGACGATGACGGCCACCGCTTCACCCCCTCCGAGACACAGGCTGGCAAGACCCCTCCGGGCCCCCTTTTCAGCCATGGCGAAGAGGAGGGTTGTCAGGATCTTTGCCCCGCTACAGCCGATCGGATGCCCCAGGGCGACAGCCCCCCCGTGGATGTTCACCCGTTCCTCTTCAAGATCAAGGAGTCGCATCACGGCCAAGGCCACCACAGCGAAGGCCTCATTGATCTCGAAGAGGTCGATCTCTTGAAGCGTGAGCCCGGTCTTCTGGAGAACCTTCTTGATCGCGTCGGCAGGGGCGATGGTGAACCACTCAGGGGCTAACGAGGCGGTCGCCTGCCCTACGATCCTCGCCAACGGCTGGAGCCCCAGGACCCTCGCCTTTTGTTCCGACATGAGAACCAGCGCCGCCGCCCCATCGTTGACGGACGGCGCGTTGCCAGCCGTGATGGTCCCCCCTTCTTTGAACGCCGGCCGGAGGGAGGGCAACCGGTTCAGGTCGGCCCGCTTCGGCTCCTCGTCCTCCTCGACCAGGACCGGTTCCGCATTCCTGCCAAAGACCTCTACCGGCACGATCTCTGCCTTCAAGCACCCCTCTTGCTGAGCCTTCAAGGCCCGCTGGTAGCTCCTCATGGCAAACGCATCCTGGGCCTCCCGGCTGATCTGGTACGTCTCGGCACAGAGCTCCCCGCACATCCCCATGTGGAACTGATGATAGGGGTCCCAGAGGCCGTCGTGGATCATCGCATCGATCAGCCTCCCCCCTCCCAAGCGGTAACCCGGGCGGGCCCGGTCCAGAAGATACGGGGCCTGGCTCATGCTCTCCATCCCACCGGCCACGACGATCTCTGTATCCCCGGTCTGGATGGCCTGAGTGGCCAGCATCACCGCCTTCAACCCAGAACCACAGACCTTGTTGATGGTCAACGCCCCCACCGAGACAGGCAGGCCGGCCCCGAGGGCGGCCTGGCGGGCCGGGGCTTGCCCGAGCCCGGCGGAGAGGACACATCCCATGATGACCTCGTCCACTTGACCGGGCTCCAGAGAGGCCCGCCGGACAGCTTCAGCGATGGCCACGCTCCCCAGTTTCGTCGCAGGGAGGGACGACAAGGACCCCTGAAAGCTCCCGATCGGAGTTCGGGCAGCACTAACGATGACGACTTCCCTCATCTCTTGCCTCCTCAGGTTCTCTCTTCTCCTCCTGCGGGCCAAATCCCTTGATTCCATGGAAGATGAAGGGGATGAGATGGTGGATGGTCTCGTCCAGGGTGTAGCCTTTGAGATTCCAGCCCTTGAGGGCCCAGACGGCACAGAGGAAGAGGAGGGAGACGGCAATGAGGTTCGGCTCCTTGACGGCGAACCGGCCCTCCCTATTCCCCCGTTCCAGGATCTCCTGAAAGAAGGAGGCATATTGGCGATCCACTTCCATGAGGCTCTGGAGGGCCTGTCGGCCAAGAACGTGAGACTCCTGGTACAGGAGGAGGACTTCGTCCCGGTATTCGTCGTAGATCCTCAAGGTCTCCTTGAAGGCCGCCTTGAGTTGCAGGTCTGGGTCCTCGATCCCCTCGGCCGCTTTGAGCATCCGTTCCCGGAAGATCGAGAGGATCCGCTGATAGATCAAGAAGAAGATATCTTCCTTGTTCTTGATGTAGCTATACAAGGCCCCGATGGAGAGGCCGGCAGCTTTGGCAATCTCCCTCACGCTGGTCCGGTAGTAGCCCTTTCTGGAAAAGAGCGTTAAGGCCGCTTGGCAGATCTGCTCGTGCCGCTTGGCCACAAGCTCTGGATCCTTCACCAATGTCTCGACGCTTCGTGTCATCCAGATCGCCCATTCACTTCCGAGCGAACGCTCGATCGCTTCCTAAGCATAGGCCACCCCTCCCCTCCTGTCAAGGGCTGCCTCGACCCCTCACCTCCTTGCTCTCTATCAAAAAGTGGCGAAGAGTGTGACAGGAGAGAAGGGCATTCCTAGTACTTTGTCAACTTGGTTTGGACGAGTCGTGTCATTGCGAGCGAAGCGAAGCAATCTGCTTGGAACAGTGAGATTGCGGAGCCTGGTTTGCTTCGGCTTCGCCTCGCAACTACTTCGTCCCTCGCAATGACAACACCGTAACCCATCAAATTAAACTTGACGGAGCACGAGTACTCTGTCAATTTTGGTTCGAGGGATTGTCACGGCGAGGAGCGGATCAGCTTCGCTTCGCTCGCAATAACCCATCCAACCTGCCCCGTAGTAACGCCGCCTCAAGGAGCAAGGCAGGATGTCGGACGGATCGTATTTCGATTGGGCAGATCGCCTCTTTGACCCCTCGAAGCTCTTCCAAAAGCCTGAGGCCCTTCGTGGCATCCGGGTCCTGGATTTAAGCCTGATCATCTTCGGCCCGGCGACGGCGGATTTTTTGGGGGAGTGGGGGGCCGAGGTGATCAAGGTCGAGATACCGGGGATGGGGGATGTCATGCGGATCGTGGCCCCGGAAGGCGCCTACTGGAAGAACGTCTCCCCGGCCTTCTTCGCCCAGAACCACAACAAGTACCACGTGGGCATTGATCTCCACAAGCCGGAGGGACAGGAGCTGATCAGGAAGCTGGCGGCGAAGTCTGACATCCTGGTGGAGAACTACAAGCCAGGGACGCTGGAGAAGAAGTTTGGCCTGGGCTACCGCCGTCTCCGGGAGACAAACCCCCGGTTGATCTACGTCGCCAACACCGGCTTTGGCCAGTGGGGGCCTTTCGCCAAGCGGGCCTCGTACGATGCGTTGGCCCAGGCCTTAAGCGGCCTCTCGATGATCAGCGGCTTTGAGGGAGCCCCTCCCACCATGATCGGCATCTTTCTCGGCGACTACTTCGGGGCCTGCCTCTCGGCCCTGGGGGCGTTGGCCGCCCTCCATTACCGGGATCGGACTGGAAAGGGGCAGTTCGTGGAGACGGCCCAGTGCGAAGCCTTGATCCGGGCGATGGATTGGACGTGGGTCTATTCCGGCTTCACCGGCCAGGATCGGAAGAGGCATGGCAATCGGGATGCGGCGATCTCACCCTCAGGGATCTTCCGCTGTCAGGATGGCTTTGTCGCTCTTTCGGCGGGGACCGACGAGGAGTTCAAAGGGCTCTGCCTGGCCATGGGTCGTCCCACCTTAGCCGACGATCCCCGCTTTCAGCACCTTTCGGATCGACTTCAAGAGGAAAACGCCGAGGCCCTGGACGAGATCATCGCCGGATGGGTTGCCGACAAGACCCGGGAGGAGATTGATCGACTGGGGGAGGAATACGGGTTCGCCGCCGCTCCGGTGTCCACGGCAGAGGATCAATACCAGGATGAGCATCTCCGGGTGAGAGGCTCCATCTGGGAACTGGAGGACCCCATCTACGGCCCGATGGTGGAGTACGGGCCGGCGCCGAAGCTCTCGGAGACCCCGGCCCGCTTCAAGTGGGTTGCCCCTCCTGTTGGCCTCCACAACGAGTACGTCTTCAC
>JACQHM010000202.1 GCA_016199025.1 Candidatus Methylomirabilota bacterium
GCCGAGCGCTTGCCGTCTCCATTGCAAGCGTGAGGGCCTTCCCCGCGAACGAAGCGGTGCAGGCTTAAGGTGTAGCCCAAATTCCGCACCGCTGAGTAAGGAGGACGCTCCTTGAGGATCGGGACGAAGCTCGTCATCTCCTTGGTCTTAAGCGTCATGGTCATCATGGGCTTCTATCACTACTGGCGCCTGGCGAAGTGGCGCGAGATCCTCTTCGAGCAGCGGACCCGGGAGGTTCGGATCATCGCCAGAACCCTGGAGGTGGCCATCGAGAACGCGATCAGACGAGACCAGTGGGAGGATGTGGAGAGTCTCTTCCAGGAGATTAAGGGCCTAAGCGGCATCGACCGGGTGACCCTCTTTCGAGCCGACGGCAGCGTCCTGGTGGCCAGCGACCCCTCGGCTGTCGGGGAGACGGCTAAAGTCCCCGGGTTCCAGCAGGTCCTGAAGACGAAGAGGCCTACCGGCTTCTTCTTGAAGGAGGAGGGCCGGAGGAGCTTCCATTACCTCATCCCGATGCGCCTCGCGGGGCGGGGCACCTCCTCGGTCCTGGAGGTGGTGGCCTCGGCCTCCTTCATCGAGCAGGATCTGGCCAGGAGACAGAACGAGATTGTCCTTACCGGGGTCTTCATCGTGGTCGCCATCGCCTTCGCCGCCTGGTACCTCACCCGGCGGAACATCTCCAGGCCCATCGAGGCACTGATCCAGGGGGCCATGGCCGTTGGGAGCGGGGACCTCTCCCGCCGGATCCTGGTCAAGCGGAAGGACGAGCTGGGACACCTGGCCACCGAGTTTAACAGGATGGCGGAGAACCTGGAGCGGGCCAGGGACCGGCTCCTGGAGGAGACGAGGCGGAAGCTCGATCTGGAACGACAGCTTCAGCATTCAGAGAAGCTGGCCGCCGTGGGACGTCTGGCGGCGGGTTTGGCCCACGAGGTGGGCACCCCCTTGAACGTCGTCTCCGGCCGGGCGGAGTATTTGCTCCTGGAGCTTCCCGAAGGTGATCCCCAGGTGAAAAGCCTCCGGATCATCGTCGAGCAGATCGAGCGGATTAAAAGGATCATCGAGCAGCTCTTGGGGTACGCCAGGCTCCACAAGCCCCAGGTCCTTCCCGTCTCCCTCCCGGAGGTCCTGAAGAATGTCCTGGCCCTTCTGGACCATGAGATCAGGAAGCGGGAGATCACGGTGGAGATCTCCCTGCCTGATCCCCTTCCGCCGGTAGCGGGGGATCCCCACCTGTTACAGCAGGTCTTTTTAAACCTCTTCCTGAACGCCGTGGACGCCGTGCCCGAAGGGGGCCGGCTCACCGTCACCGCCAAGCTCGCGGCTCGTGAATCGGGAATCGTGGCTCGTGAATCGTTGATCGTGAATGGTGAGCTAACCCCACGGACCACGGACCACGGACCACGGACCACGTATGGAGAGTTCATCGAAATCGCCGTGTCAGACACGGGCACAGGCATCTCGCCCGAGCACCTGCCAAGGATCTTCGATCCCTTCTTCACGACCAAGAAACCGGGGGAAGGGACGGGCCTCGGCCTGTCCGTCGTCTACGGCATCGTCAGGGATCATGGGGGGAGTATCGCGGTGAACAGCGAGGTGGGGAAAGGGACAACCTTTACCTTAAGTCTCCCGGCGTACAACCTGTAGGGGCGCGATTTCTCGCGCCTGATGTGAGCGTCATGAATGACGCCCCTACGGCGATGGGCGAAGCCATCAAGATTCTTGTCGTTGATAACGACCAGGAGATGGTGGATCTCCTGATGGAGTACCTTTCCAGGGAGGGGTATGCCGTTATCGCAGCGAAGAGCGGGCAGGAGGCCCTGGGAAGGCTCAGCGAGGTCCCCTTCGATATGGTGGTCTCAGACCTGAAGATGGAGGGGATAGATGGGATGGGGGTGCTGAAGGCTGTCAAAAGGGTCTGCCCCGAGACTCCCGTCATCCTCATCACGGCCTTTGGCACCATCGAATCGGCCATCGAGGCCATCAAGGAGGGGGCCTTTCATTACCTGACGAAGCCGTTTAAGCTCGGCGAGCTGAAGGTGACCATCGAGCGGGCTCTGGAGCACAAGAGGCTCCGGGAGGAGAACGTCCGTCTCCGAAGGGAGGTGGAGGGGCGGTACCGGTTCGGGAATATCATCGGGAGGAGCCGGCGGATGCAGGAGCTGTTCGAGCTGATCCCCGCCGTGGCGGCGTCGGTCTCGAACGTGTTGATCACCGGGGAGAGTGGCACAGGAAAGGAGCTGATCGCCAAGGCCATCCACTACAATAGCCCCCGTAAGGAGAGGCCTTTCCTCCCCATCAACTGCGCGGCCCTCCCGGAGCAGCTCCTGGAGAGCGAACTCTTCGGCCATGTGAAGGGGGCCTTCACCGGGGCCTATGTCTCCAGGAAGGGGCTCATCGAGGAGGCTGAGGGCGGCACCCTCTTTCTGGACGAGGTTGGAGACCTGTCGCTTTCCCTCCAGGCGAAGCTCCTCCGGGTCCTCCAGGAGAAGGAGGTCAGACCCGTGGGGGGGCGCGAGAGTGTCAAGGTGGACGTTCGCTTTATCGCCGCCACGAATCGGGACCTTCGGAGGATGATCGGGGAGGGTACCTTCCGGGACGACCTCTACTACCGGCTGGCGGTCATTCCCGTTCCTGTCCCCCCTTTACGGGAGAGGCTGGAAGATCTTCCTCTACTGGTGGACCGCTTCTTGAAGAAATACGCCGAGGCCTCTGGGAAAGCGGCCCCGGAGATCTCGCAGGCGGCATTGGGGCTCCTCCTCAAGCAGCCCTGGCGGGGAAACGTCAGGGAGCTGGAGAACGTCGTCGAGGCGGCGGTTGCCCTCTCGAAGGGGCCGATCATCAATGCTTCCGAGCTGACACCTTTCCTTCTAGCCGCCGTGGAGAAACCATCAGAAGAACTCCTCGTCACCTTGAGGGAACTGGAGCGAGGCTACATCGCGAAGGTCCTGGAGATGACGGGGGGGAATAAGAAAGAGGCCGCAAAGATCTTGGGAATCAGCCGCAAGACCCTCTACAGGAAGCTCCTGTCCCCAATTGACCCACCGGGGTTCAAAAGGTAACACGCTAAGCCTTTAGGAAATCACGGGATTTTTGTCCAAGCCATCCCGGTGGGTCAGGATGACCCCCCTCCTTTCCCCTTCTCGATTTAACCCATTGATTTGCAAGGATTTGACCTTGGAACATTTCTTGCGATAAGCTGAAGATGAGAAACAGAAGCGAGGAGGGACACCGTGGAGACCAAGGTCAAGATCCTCATTGTGGACGATGATCAGGAGATGCTCCGGCTCCTCCAGGACGTTTTGGTACGCGAGGGCTATGCCGTGAGCTTGACCCAGGACGGCTCCGAGGCCCTGATCAAACTTCGGGGAGAACCGTACGACTTCATCATCCTGGACAATGTGATGCCGGGACTCAATGGGCTGGAGCTTTTACCTGGCATAAAGGTCCTTCAGCCAGATGCGAATGTGATTCTCATCACGGCCTTTGGCGACCGGGAGACCGCCCTGGCGGCCATGGGGAAGGGGGCCACGGCGTATCTGGCGAAGCCCTTTGGGATGTCGGTCCTCATCCAGATGATCAAGAAAACGCTGGAGCAGAGGGCCAGCGCAGCCTCCTGATTCCGCCGTCGAAATTCTGGCGTTTATTTGTTGACGGCTCGTTGCCGATCGCTGACCACTGTTTTTCTTGGAGGGGCTGATGAGCGACTTCCATCAGACGGGACTCATCACGACGCTCCACCGGCTCGGAGCGCCAAACCTTGAACAATTGGAAAAAGAACTGGAGGAGACCCTCTTGCTCCGGCCTATTGCCCTTGTCCTCCCTAGCCTCTACTCCGAGCTGCAAGGGGAGGCGATGCCCTGGATTGTTGAGGAGCTTTCCCAGGTTCGCTACCTCCGGGAGATTGTCATCTCGTTGGGCCGGGCCGGGAAGGAGGAGTTCGAGCGGGCTAAGGAGTTCTTCGCCATCCTCCCGCAGGGGCCCAGGATTGTGTGGAACAACGGGCCCCGGATCCAGGCCCTCTACCAGCTCCTCCAGGAACACGGCGTCTCGGCGGGGCCCGATGGGAAGGGGCGATCGGCCTGGATGGCCTTCGGCTACGTCTTAGCCCGGGGCCAGAGCGATGTCATCGCCCTCCACGACTGCGACATCGTGACCTACAGCCGAGAACTTCTGGCCAGGCTCTGCTATCCTGTGGCCAACCCGAAGCTGGCCTTCGAGTTCTGTAAGGGCTACTACAGCCGGGTGACCGATCGCCTCCACGGCCGGGCGACCAGGCTCCTGGTGACTCCCCTGATCCGGGCCCTCCAGCGGATGATCGGCTATCAGCCCTTCCTGGTCTACCTGGATAGCTTCCGGTACCCGCTGGCCGGGGAGTTCGCCATGATCGCGGATCTCGCCCGGGTGAACCGGATCCCGTGGGATTGGGGGTTAGAGGTCGGGGTCTTGGCCGAGGTCTATCGGAACTGCGCCATCGGCCGGGTCTGTCAGGTGGACCTCCTGGATACCTACGAGCATAAACATCAGGTCCTTTCCCCGGACGACCCGACGAAAGGCCTCATGCGGATGGCCGTGGACATCACCAAGAGCCTCCTCCGGACCCTGGCGGAGGAGGGGGTTCCCATCTCCGACAGTCTTCTGAAGACCCTTCCGGTAGCCTACCTCCGCTCTGCCAGGGATATGATGAGCCGGTACCAGAACGATGCCTACATCAACAGCCTCCGCTTTGACCAGCATGAGGAAGGGATGGCGCTGGAGGCCTTCGCCCAGGCGATCCGTTTTGCCAGTGAAGAGTTTGTGGCCGACCCCTTGAGCGTTCCTTTGATCCCCAACTGGAACCGGGTCCTCTCCGCCATCCCCGACTTCTTCGCCAGGCTTCGAGAGGCCGTGGACCTGGACAATGGATAAGGGGGAGGAAGGAATGGACATCGAGCAGCGGGCCAAGGAGCCCTTCGTCTTCGTGGGATGCGTCGAGCTTCAGAAGATCCTGGGGGAGCGGGCCCAGGATGAGGAGCAACTGGTGGACCTCCTGGAGCAGGTGCCCTTAGATTCGATCTACTACCACACCCATAGCTACTTCTTGCGGCATAAATACATCCCGACCCCTTACACCAACGATTTTGCCAACTGGTCCGCCCTGGAGGTCCGGGATCAGGTGCTGGCTGAGAAGCTGGCCGTGGTAGACCCCTTCGAGTTCGACAGCTTGGAGCCCTTGAGAGATGAACTCATCTCCGTCATTGATGAGCACCTCGCCAGGATGGCCATCGTGCCCAGGGTGGTCTTCGGGGAGCCCTTCTACTTTAAGCAGTCCGCTATCATCGAGGTTCCCACAGGCCTCCAGGCTAGGACATTGGGAGAGTTCTGGAATGCCCTCTCCGAGGTGGATGCCAGCGCCATCTACTTCCACCTCTTAGAAGCTCGGATGCGGCTCAACCGCCCTGAAGGGGATTTCTCGGTGTGGCTTCGGGAATCCCTGGGGCTCCCCGAGCTGGCAAAGAAGGTGCAGGCCATCAACCCGTACCTTGGGAGTTTGGAGCGCCTCCGTTCAAAGCTTCTGATCGTCTTGGATGAATTCATCAGGAAGGAGGGGTAAGGGGATGCCCATGGACCTAGAGGCCTACCGGGAGTTCGCCCCGAAGGGCACAGTGGACTTCCTCCTCAAGCTGGGCGAGCGGGTGCGCGGCCGGAGCTTCCTCCACGTGAACTCCACCCGGTACGGCGGCGGTGTGGCCGAGATCCTCCACCGCCTCGTTCCGATGATGAGCGCCTTAGGGATCGACGCCCGGTGGGAGGTGATCGCGGGGACTCCGGACTTCTTTGCGGTCACGAAGAGCTTCCACAACGCCCTTCAGGGGGAGGAGCAGATCATTACCGAGGAGATGTACGAGACGTATCTTCAGGTGAACCGGGAGAACGCGGAGAAGATCCCCCTGGAGGCCGACCTCGTGTTGATCCATGACCCCCAGCCGGCCGCCTTGATCGAAGCCCGAAAATGGGGGAAGTGGGTCTGGCGCTGCCATATTGACATCTCCCAGCCTCAACGGCGGGTCTGGAGCTTCCTCCGGCGTTTCATCGTCAGGTATGATGCCGCCGTCTTTTCCCTCCCCCCGTTTGCCCAGCGCCTGCCGATCCCCCAGTTTCTGATCTATCCGTCTATCGATCCCTTGAGCGACAAGAACCGGCAGCTTCCCAGGAGCGAGGTCACCCGGATCCTCGACCGTCTTGAGATTCCTAGAGACAAGCCGATCC
>JACQHM010000204.1 GCA_016199025.1 Candidatus Methylomirabilota bacterium
GACCTGGGGACGGGTACCGGCTGGCGTGGGCCTTACATCGAGACCAAGCAAGACGACAGCGGAACCTATCTCGCGACCCTCGATGGGTGGGGAACCGCCTACACGTATAACTCGGCTACCGGGCAGGTGACCTCCCTTGGCTCCGATGGGGCGGGGGGGGGGAGCGGCTTCGCCGCGGATATCACCGTCCCGGAGACGGCCCAGACGACCACGGGCAGCGCGAACGGGAGGGTGCTCGACCAGGTGGGGAACCCGGTCCGGAGCACCACGGTGACGATCCGGCATCCGAACCCGGCCAGTCTGGGAAACCCAACCGACACCACGGACACCACCGATGCGAACGGGAACTTCAGCTTCACCGGCATCCCCATCGGCAAGCACCGGATCCAGGTCACCGTGGGGACAGAGACCTTGAAGAGGGTCGTGGTCGTCCTCCCCGGCCAGACGGTGAACACCACCCTCCAGGCCTCGAATGATCCTACCATCCCCAGCTCAGTCTCAAGTCCGGCGGCCACCGGGGCGGCCCCGACCCAGATCAACCTGACCTGGACCCCCCCCACGACGAACACCGATAGCTCGTCGCTCATTGACTTAGCCGGCTATCACATCTATCGAAGTACCACGGGCGGCTTTACCCCCGGAGCTGCCAACCTGGTGGCCAGCATCGGGCTGGCGAGTAGTTATGCGGATCAGACGATCAGCTTTGGGACGACCTATTATTATCACACCAGACCCGTCGATAAGGCGGGCAATATCGATACGGCTTCGACGCAAGTCTCGGCTCAGGGGATCAACGGCACAGGCTCCATCGTGCAGGTGACCCCGGCGACCGTTTCAGGAGGTGCGAATCCATCGGTCAGCTTTAATATCTGGAATACCACTGGATCAGGCATTACCGTGACTAGCGTGAACTTCAACTGGAGCGGCAGTCCCCCGGCAAACTATGATCGGGTGAATTTCGCCGGGGGGGCGAACGAAGATACGGATACAACCAGTAGTGGGGTCTGTAACAACCTCGCGACGACTTCTACCGTGGCCGCAGGGGCCACCGTCTCCTTGGACATCCGCTTTACGGGAGCCGTTGGGACCAATCAAAATATCCAGATCAATCTCCATACGACTGGTGCTTGTGGTGGGACCAATGCCAGCAATGGCTTGATCGTCAGGTAACAGACCCGAAGGTGATGGAGATCGGCTCCAACGCCGTGAAGGAAAACGGTGATCAACTTCCGAAAGAGATCCATCCTCGGGGTGGACATCGGCTCCAACGCCGTGAAGGTGGTGGAGGTCCGCCGGGGCAGGGACCAGCCAGTGGTGATGAACGCCGGCTTCCGGGAGATTGACATCCGAAAGCGGCGGGACGGCCTCCCTGACCGGGAGGCGACCATGGCGACCCTCCGGGATCTCCTGTACGAGAACGGGATCAAGACCAAGGAGGCTATCGCCCTCCTCCAGGGGCCCTCCACCGCTTTTTTTAGGATCCATCTCCCCAAACTCCCGGCGAAGGAGCTGAAAAGCGCCGTCCGCTGGGAGGTGACCAAGCAGTCCCCTTTCCCCCTGGACGGGGCTGTTCTCAGCTCCCAGCTCTTTAAGGAGGTCACCGATCGGGACGGCCTTCGGAGGATGGCCCTCTTCGCCTGTGCTGTGGAAGAGCAGTTCGCCCTGGACCAGGCCGCCCTCTTAAAGGAGGCAGGCCTGGTCCCGGTGGGGATGCGGACCGCTCCCTCGGCCCTCTGGCAGCTTGCGAAACAGAACCCCCCGACCCCTTCTGACCAGATCACGGTCCTCCTCGACTTAGGCGCCCAGGTCGGCACCATCGCCTTCTTCTCAGGGGGTGAGCTCCAGTTCGCCAGGGAGATCGCGACGGCGGGGGCTGCCATCACCGAGGCCTTGACGGGGGCCGTGATCACCGAGCGGGGGAAGATCCAACTCGATTTCTACCAGGCCGAGAAGTTGAAACGGCAATACGGCATCCCCGAGGAGGACGAGGGTTCCCTGGGGGAGGGGATCCCGTCAGGGCAACTGCGGGCCATGATCCGGCCGGCCTTAGAGCGCCTCGTGGTTGAGATCCAGCGCTCCTTCACCTATTTCGCCGACCACTTCGGGGAGATACCGGTCGGCCGCGTCCTCCTCTCGGGGGGGACGGCCCGCCTGAAGAACCTGGCCCCGTTCCTGACCCAACGGCTTGGGGTCAAGGTGGAACTCTTGAACCCCTTCGCCTCCGTGGGGTTGAATCCCTCCTTACGCCGGGAGGGCCTGCCGGAGGTCGCCACCCGCTTCGCCATCCCTGTGGGATTAGCCCTGGACCGCACCTCCCGCCTCGACCTCCTCCCCTCCCCCCTCAAGTTCGAGCGACGGATGGCCCAGATCAAGGTGGGGGTGAGGGCCTTTCTGTTTGTCCTTTTCTTTTCAGCGATCTTCAGTTATGCTCTGGAGCGGGGAAGGATTGCTTCCTATCAGCAGGCCTTCAGACAAAAGCAGGAGGCCCTCTCCAGCCTGAAGCCCCATCTGGAAGCGATGCAACAACTCCAGGAGGAGCGGGCCAGGCTTCTGCCCCAACTGCAGGCCTACGAGGCGCTCCTGAAGACAGCGATCTCATGGCCGGGCCTCTTGAAGGAACTCTCCCTCCTGACCCCCAACGCCATCACCCTTGAGGAGCTTTCTCCGGGGCAAGACGGCCGCTTGCATGTAAAAGGTCTAAGCTTCACCCAAGGAGAGGCGGCCGAGATGGTCTTGGCCCGCTACCTTTCCAACTTAAGAGGGTCCCCCTTTTTCAGGGAGGTCGATCTGGTGACCACGGCCGAAAAGGAGGGGTACGTCGCTCGGGCCGTAGGGTTCGAGGTCATCCTCACGGTGAGGTAGCAGACGTTTGATGGTCCTAAAGAGGGAACTCGTTGGCTATGCCTTGGTCGTCGTGCTGGTGGCGGCAGGTTGGCTCCTCATCGCCAAGCCGGAGCAGGAGAGGGCTACCCGCCTCTCCAGGGAGCTTTCGGCCATCGAGGAACGGGCCGAGGAGGTGGATCGAACTGTCGCCCTGCTGGAGGCGACCAAGCGGGAGATGGCGAGAATCCGGGAAACGGCCGCCGCGCTCAAGCCGAGGCTCCTCAAGGAGCGGGATGTCCCCCGCGTCCTCGCTGAAGTTTCCAAGGAGGCGAGGGAGTCGGATATCCGGATCCTCTCCATGAGGCCCCTGGAGGAGAAGGCGAAGGGGGATCCTTACCAGCGGCTCCCCGTGGAGCTGGAATTGCAGGGTCCCTACCTGAAGGTCGGCCGGTTCCTGGAGATGCTGGCCAACGGCCCCCTTCTCTTCACCTTCGAGAACCTTTCCTTGAAGCGGGACGGGAAGGATGCTTCCTCGATAACCCTTAAGGGGATAGTAGTCGCCTACATACAACGTAGGGAAAGGTAAAAGATGCCACCCCTCACGACGCGGGCCAAGGTTCTCCTGGCATTGGTGATCGTCGCCGGCTTCATCCTCGCCTACGACCTTCTGTCTCGGAAGGAACGGCCGCAGATATCCACGCTGCTCTCTGTCGCCGGCACTCAGATCCCATTGACACCGATCTCAGGAGGGGCAGCCCCCGATCCCATGGCGGAAGAACGGTGGAAGGCCATCCAGGAACGGGCACGGCTTTCGTGGGGCCGGGATCCCTTCCGGCTGGAGCCTTCCCGCCTCAAAGGGTTTCAGCCCGAAGGACCCAAGGAACCACCCTTGGAGCAGGTCCTGAAGGTCACCGGGATCGTCTGGAACGGCCGGCACGTGTACGCGGTGATCAACGACTTCCTGGTGAAGAAGGGGGACGAGATCGTCGGGGCAAAGGTCATCGAGATCAAGCAGGATCACGTGATCCTTCTCAAGGACGGGAGAGAACATATCCTGAGGCTCGTGGAATGATCGAGGGCGTTGGGTTCCTTGAGTTCAGGGGTTCAACCGGGGGCACCGGATGAACCCCAGGTCGGCGAAGATCCTCGTCGTGGACGATGACCATCTGACCGTCAAGGTGATGCAGGACCTCTTGCACCTGCACGGATACCAGGTCCTGACGGCCTACGACGGCCAGGAGGGGCTCAGTCTCGCCCGGGCCGAGCGACCCGACCTGATTATCCTGGATGTCATGATGCCAAAACTGGACGGCTTCAAGGTGGCCCGGCTCTTGAAATCGGACAAGCTCTATCGCCGTATCCCGATCATTATCCTGACGGTCAGGGCAGGGGAGGAGGACCTGGCCCTTGCCCGGATGAGCGGGGCCGACCTCTACCTCCAGAAGCCCTTCGACCCTGATCTGTTCCTCGAGAAGGTGAGAGACTTTCTCCCCAAAGAGGGGTCGTAAGGGGGCCGGCGCACAGGAGAGGACAGCGGACGATGAACGGTAAGGCACGGATCCTGGTCGTGGATGACGAGAGGCTTATCACGACCATGCTCAAAGATGTCCTGGAGGCCAACGGCTACGAGGTCCTGGTGGCCAGTGACGGGCAGGAGGGGTTGAATCAAGCTCGGGCCGAGCGACCGGACCTGATTATCCTGGATGTCATGATGCCAAAACTGGACGGCTTCAAGGTCGCCCGCCTGTTGAAATTCGATCGAAATTTCCAGCATATCCCGATCATCATGCTGACCGCCAAGGCCGGGGAGCACGACGCCCAGACCTCCAAGATGAGCGGGGCCGACCTCTACCTCCTAAAGCCTGTGGAGCCGAAACAACTGTTGGAGAAGATCACCAGCCTGCTAGGCAAAACATGATCGAAGGTTGGAGCGAGATGGACAAGAAGCGATCCCTGGGAGAACGGCTGGTGCAGGAGGGGTTCCTCACCCTCGAGCAGCTTCGGAGTGCCCTGGAGGAGGAGCGGCGGACCCGTGTCCCCCTCCACAAGGTCCTCGTGAAAAGGGGGCTTGCCCTGGACGAGGTGGTCGCCTCCTTCCTGGCCGATGAGGTAGGGGTTCCCTACGTCAAGCTCTCGGACTTCATCGTGGACAACCAGGTTCTCTCCCACCTCCCCGAGGACCTCTGCCGCCGCTTGAAGGTCTTTCCCCTCTTTATGATCGGGGAGACCTTGACCATCGCCACCATGGAGCCGGCCAACGTCATGGCCCTCGATCAGGTAAAGCGGGCTTCGGGCTGCGACGTGGACCTGGTCATCAGCACAGAGGCGGAGATCCTCCAGGCCATCGACCAGTATTACGGGACCAGGGGTTCCATCGCCGAGCTGGTCAGAGGGATCGATATGCGAGGGATGGGCCTGGAGGACGAGCGGACGGTGACGGCCGAACGGCTGGCCAGTGTGGCCGAGGTGGCCCCTGTCGTCAAACTAGTCAACCTCCTGATCGCCTCGGCGGTCCGGGACAAGGCTTCGGATATTCATATCGAGCCGGAGGAGGACATAGTCCGGGTCAGACTCCGGATTGACGGGATCCTCCACGAGACCTCCCAGCTCCCCAAGCACCTCCAATCGGCTGTCGTCTCCCGGATCAAGATCCTCTCGGACTTAGACATCGCCGACTCCAGGACCCCCAAGGACGGCCGCTTCCGCTTTCCGCTCGAGGACAAGGAAGTGGATCTCAGGGTCTCCACCTTCCCCACCATCTACGGCGAGAACGTGGTCCTCCGGATCCTGGACAGGAGCGGGACGCTCCTCAAGCTCTCGGATTTGGGCTTCGAAGAGGAGATGTTGAAGCAGTACGAGCGGCTCATCGCCAAACCCTATGGCCTGGCCCTCGTCACTGGTCCTACGGGATCCGGCAAGACCACTACCCTCTATGCCACCTTAAACGCCATCAACACCCCGGAGAAGAACATCATCACC
>JACQHM010000205.1 GCA_016199025.1 Candidatus Methylomirabilota bacterium
TCCCAGGTGACGCCGTGGCCTACCGCCGGATAGATGTAGCGGTTCGGGTCATCCTTCAACAAGCGCCATACGCCGCCGTCGGCAGCAAAAGCAACCGGGCACTCCTTCCGCGCGGCATTGAGCAAGAAGGGGATTACCGTGTTGCGAGCGATGTATCCGGTAATGTCCTCCTTCGTGTAATAGGCACCCATTTGCTTCTGGTTGATGTATTTCTCAAAGATGTAGCCGAGCACGTCAGGGTTGATTTCGTTGTCAGCACGCAAGGGGCGCTCGTCCAGATGCCATTGATACTGGTCGAAGAAATCGAAGAGTTTCTCAAAGGCAGCGTCGGCAATCTGGATCTGCTTGCCGTGGAGTTCCTCGATCTGATGGCGCTGGAAGATACCACCATCGAGGTAGGGCACTTTGCCCAAGAGGTTGTTGACCGCTGCCGAACGTTCGCTTTCCTTCTTGGCAAAGCCCTCGAAGAACAGAGGACAGAGGAAGTCGGAGTAGAAGCGGTCTTTGCCGTGCTGTTTGCTTTGCGCGAGTTTGTTCCGCAGATAGTTGGTGTCGTTGTCCAGAAAGCCTTTTTTCTGGATGAAGTAAATGAACATCAGGCGGTTGAGCATGACCGAGGCATACCACCGCTGCATCTCCTCATCGGGGATACCCTTAAGAAACTCCAGGAACGTCGTATGCTCAGCCTTGAACCGGTCATAGAAGCGCCTGGTTACTCGCTCCACATCGAAGGCAGCGCGGGCGTGGCTAGTCACATCAACAATGGTGAGTTTTTCCTCCTCTTCGAGGCTGAAGGCAAGCGCTTGGAGTTTTTGGAGGAGCGCATCACCGGGCTGGTTACGGTGGTAATGGTGTTCGCGGCAGGCGGTTGGCTTGCCCGCTTCGCGCTTGACCCACTGCCAGATTTGGGTAGTCTGGGCTGCATCGGTGTAAATGATGAGGTGTTCGTGGACGGATTTGGCGACCTGCCGTTCAATCTTGCGCCGCGTGGGGTAGTCAGGGATACGCCCGTCGCTCAATGGAGCGCAAGTGAAAGCCACCATGCCACGCTTCTGGGCGATGACACTCAGGATGAAGGTCAGACCATCAACGAAGACTTCGAGACGTGCGGCGTGGCGGTCCCAGCCCAGCTCTTCGACGAAGAGGGTCGTGAAATCGAAATCCTTGAGGCATCGGCGCATGCGTGGGACATCGAGCAGCATCTGCTACCTTGCCTCCTGTGTGGCGGCCAGGCCCATCGAGCAAATAATTCTCGGTTCTTGCGCCTGTTCCTCCTCGTGGATGAGGCAGAGACGGTCTTCGTCGCGCAGAGCGATGACCAGTTGAGCGAGCGTTTCATCTGAGACGCCGCTTCGCAGTTGGCGGTTGAGGGTGTCAATCGCCGACTGGCGCAGTGGGTAGCGGTAGATATCATCAATCGCTTTGAGCAGCTCCTGTGACTCAAACAGCGTCCCTTTGACCTGCTCAGCGTAACGCTTGAGCCGCTCGTAGGTACGGAAGCGTGCACCTGATGGTCGCCCCAATTGACCGCCCACGGATTTTTCCTCTTCGACGATGAGTTCAACACCCTTCTGCACCAGTTCATGATGTTTCTCAAGGCGTGGGAGAGCCTGCGTATCAGGCGGGCACTCAGCGGCTTTGAGGATCGAGAACTGCGACTCGGTGACGCTCTTGCCGTCCTTATTCATCCACGCCAGCGCATCATTGCCCTCGGCAGTGCGGACATACACCAGCACACCTTCGGGTTCCCTGTCGCTGGGTCGGTGCGCCCGCGTCGAGTAGACGACGGGCGGCAGTTCGGGGATGATTTTTTGCAGGCCAGGGTCGGCGGTGATAGCGTTCTTCCAGATTTGGTAGGCGTAAGAAGCCAGATCTACCTCGCCATCAGCATCACCGTCAAGGATGCCCGATTTTTCGTTGTAGAGGTCAAGCACCGCCTGGTCGTTGCGGTCGTCTTCAAAGAAGGCTTCATCTGTGCCGACAACTTCTGCATTTTCCCGCAGGCGTTGGCGGACACGCTCCCGCAGGCGGATGATGCGTTCCACACCGTCAGCGGGCAGGAAGGAGTAGCACAGGATGTTCTCGGCTTTCTGCCCGATGCGGTCCACGCGCCCGGCGCGCTGGACGAGGCGGATGATGACCCACGGCAGGTCATAGTTGACGACGACGGAACAGTCCTGCAAGTTTTGCCCTTCGCTGAGGACATCGGTGGCGACGAGGACGCGGAGGTCATCTTCGGGGCTAATTTGATCTCGCTTGTTGTTACTCACAGGGCTGAAGCGCCAGGCGAGGGCGGTTGGGTCTGGCGAGTCGCCTGTCACGCCAGCGAGTTTGGAGACGCCGCGCTTCTTGAGTTGCGCTTCAAGGTATTGCACAGTGTCGGCAAACTGGGTGAAGACGATGACCTTCTCGTTTGGGTACTTCTTTGTCAGCAGGTTGAAAAGCGCGTCGAGTTTAGAATCTTTGCGAGCATCCCACTCGCCACACCTCTGCAAGACCTTGAGAAGAGCGTTAGTGTCATTGCGCAAGTCATCAGCCAGTGTTTTGACGATCAGAGCCGGGCGTAGCCACTTGAAACGATGTTGGTATTGCGAGGCATACTCGGCATAGACCTCGGCGGCACGTTGTTTAAAGTCGGCCTCGGTGCGCAGCACAGGTGTCTCCACAATCCCGTGCTCTTCATCATCGTCGTCAAACATATCCGCCGTGATGCTGACCGCGTCGGCATCCTCATCATAGATGCGGGCGTCGAGCAGTCCTGCATCTTGTGTGCCGATCGGGAGCGGTTGCCCCTGTTCGATGGCGTGGAGGAAGATGTCATTACGCAGAATGTGACGCTCGATGGATTGCATGAAGGCTTGGCCACCACTTTCCAACCGCTTAAAGAGATTGGTGCGGCAGAAGCCCATCAGCCGCTTGCCGGCACGGGAGAGGTCTTGTAACGCCTTGGCTTCGGCTTGTGTCGGTGGCTCGTGTGGCGCGGCAGCAATGTAATTGCCCAGACCGTAGCGGGGCAGGTTGAGCCCGTTGATGGTATCTACGACCTCTGAGGCATAAAGCCGCGCATACTGGTCATCTGGGTTCTTATCGTCAATCCTGAACTTGAGTGTCTTCGGCAGACGTTCGGGAAAGTAGGATCGCGTGCCGTCTTCAAAGGTGAGGAACTTGCGCCCTGTAGTGGGGTCGGTTTCAGCGTAGTTCTCCTGGATGAAACTGCGGGTGCGCCGGACCATATAGAGGCGCATCAATTCGCGCCAATCATCGGCGTATTCGCTCTTCTCAAAGGCCGCGAGCGAACGAACAAGACACTGGTAGCGGCGGATGAACTCAGTTTCGCCTAAGTCGCGTAACAATCGCTCGGGTCGGATGCCCAAGTCCTTGTCTTCTGGAACGAAGAGCCTTAATTGATTCGAGAGGTCGAGGTAGGTTTTGTTGTAGGGTGTCGCGGACAGCAAGATACACTTGCTCTCGTTCTCCTTCACATATTCCTGAATCGCCCTGTAGCGTTTGCCTTCACGATTGCGCAGGTTCTGGCTTTCATCAATCAGGACCAGACGGTAGCGGCGCAGAGTGGGCAACTCCCCAATGACCTGACTGATGGACAAGACTTTTGCCCGGAGGCGATACTGGCTCCGATAGTCTTCCCACATCTTGACCAGGTTCTTCGGGCAGAGGATCAGCGTTTCCAGTCCGTGGTCGTCCTCGAAGATGCGCGCCAGCGCCGTCGCCATGAGCGTTTTACCCAGGCCGACCACGTCGCCAATGAGCACGCCGCCGCGCTTGTTGAGATGGTGCGCAGCAATTTTGACTGCTGCTGTTTGGAACTCGAAGAGTTTTTGACCGAAGTCCCGCGGAATACGAAACTCAGAGAGACCCGCCCGGGCCTCCTGCGAAAGGTGATAGGCCATCTTCACGTAGATATGGTAGGGTGGGATCAGTTCTTCGCGCGCCCAGCTCTCCTCGATGAGATGGACCAGTTCCTCCGAAATGTCTACGCACCAGCGGTCGTTCCAACGCTCTTCAAACCACTTCGCCAACTTCTGACAGGCGTCGTGGTCCAGCACATCCACGTTCAGTTCGCCTTGCTGTGCAAGACCCGCAAGCGTCAAGTTGCTGCTGCCGAGATAGCTGATCGTTGGATTGATGGGGTCGGGGCGAAAGAGCAAGTAGAGTTTCGCATGCAGTGGGTGGCGAAGGAACAGCTTGACGATGACCTTCTTGGCTTTGATTTGAGCAGCCAGTCGGCGCAAGCCGGCTTCGTCCTCGTTGGTGGGAACGCCGATGGTCAACTGGTCGCGGAACTCTTCGGCTAATCTCTTTTTGAGACGTAGCGCCGTTTGATTGTCCATGCCGCCGTCGCGTTTGGCGAGACTCATCACCGCGTGCAGCTCTTCCTGCGGGAGTCGCTGCATCCCCACAAGCAGACGGCACCAATGGCCTTCACCGCCAGCCCACCGCTCGATGTATGAGTCGAGTTGCTTCCACCCGCGCAGATTGAAGTAGCCCACACAGAAGTCAGCGTGGTCTGTCACCTCAAGGGTTTCTTGTAGCGCAGGAAGGAGTTGTTGTTCGATGTTATCGAAGATGCGTGGCATGATAAAAGCCTCCTTCTAAACCCATCCCTCGGCTTCGAGGCCACGGAACTTTCGACACGGCATCCCTGCCCGTCAGGGTTTCCCATCAGTCTTTCATGGAGAAAAGACAAAGGCCCCCTGGGCATGGGACGCCCTGGAGGGCCTGTTCATTGCTTGTGCTGGCCACCTGGGGAGGGCGAGAGGCAGTGTGCTTTTCATCCCTGGTTCCATCGCGCGATCCCCTATGGAGGACACCTCAATAGCCTGGTTTCCATGTATCCCACTTCCTCCCCCTTGTCAAGTGCTTTTGGGAACGGACCAGACGTTCCCAAAGAGTTACGAGACAGACGGGGGTATAGGTTTTAGGTGCTCCTTTTGAAATCTATGACGTTTTAGGCGATGGAGAGAGTAGACCTCCCCCCCAGGAGATCCTCCCCTCCTTTACCATCCCTTGCGAATGCTCATTCTCCGACCATGCCGCCCGTCTGGAACCCCAGACCTTTGGGCCGGTTGGATCAGCCTGGGCGCATCGCCCTGAGGGCCCGCTGCGCGGCCCGCTCCTCGACGAAGGCCTGCACCACCTCCTCGACGAAACTCCGAAGCGTTCGGTCCCGATACCGCCGCCGCAAATACCTCCCCTTGGCCAGTTGGAGCACGTTGTAGGCCAAGAGCCTCAAATACCCCACTACGTCCACCGCCCACGAGGGACAAGCCGGCATCGAAGGTCGCCACTTCAAACCACCCCTTGAAGGCCCCCACCACCTCCTCCCAGAAGGCCCTAAAGGCCCCCATCTCGTTCTCACGAGCCCCGAGCGTCTTTTGGTCCAAGAACCTCGATAGTTGTGATTTGGAAGGTGGGGCGCGGTTCGTCATGTGGCCACCACCACCCCTTGCTTGGCAAACAACCTGGCAAACACATCTTCCGCCTTGTGCCCTTGCTTAAGCAGCTCGTGCGCAAAGAGGATCAACGCCTGAATCAACGCTTGCCCTTGCTGGCGACACGCTTCCCCGATGGTTTTGACGGGAAGGTTCTGCCCTTTCACCGGTGACGTTCGGAGGCAATCCAGGTGCAAGAACGAGTAGGCCACGAACACCAGACACCAATGTTTCCCAATGGCTTCGGCGCCTCGCATCCGATACTCATCCAAGCCCAGGTGCCCCTTGCCGTCCTGGTAAAAGGTCTCGACCGGCCAGCGTTGAAGAGACATGGCGATGATCTGCCTCGCCCCCCAGTCCACCTGATTGGTGACCAACACCACGTAGGTGCCGGTCAACTCGGCCTTCTCGAAACTGAGGACGATCCGCACGTTTCCCAACCCGGGAATCCGCAGCGCGAGGGGAAAGCACCAGGAGGTCTTCTCCCCCACCTTCACCGCCTGGTAGGCGTTGTGGGGGATGAGCGGAACCAACTCTTCCACCTTGATATGCGGCCCTTCCAGACGGATCGGGTTCCCTGCTTCATCCTTCAGGACAAAGCTGTTCGTTTCGATGTTCCGGTTCCTCTTCAGGATGCTCACCCAATCTTTGCCACGCCGCTCGACTCCCTTCACCAACTCTTCTGCCAAATACCACCCATCCATCAACACCACCCCAAACGGCAACCCCCGCTCCCCCGCCTTCTCGATCAACTCCATACCCAGGGCAATCTTGGTCTGAAACTGCGCGTGCAGCGCCCGAAATTCCGGGTCTTGCAGCAGCACAGGATCCACCTCCTTATGAAACCGATTCCGCTCCTTCTTCTTGGGGGGAATCTCCCGGTCGGGGAAGTGCTTCTTGACAAATCCTTCCCAGTTGGTGAGCTCTTCATACCGCCGATACCGCCGCAAGTCCACCGGAAAGCGCACCGGCCCGCTCACGTCATGGCTCGTGACCGGGTTGTGGGCGAGCGGATAGGTGTCCTCGGCATGGTTGTAGTGGCGGTCTACATGCTCAAACAGGCTGCCCACATGCTCACAGAGCGTGTCGTCAAGAAGCAGAGCCGATGCGTCCGGGGAGTGGCGCCAAGACGTCGTGTGCTCCAGAAGGTAGCTAATCCGTCGGTCGTTGACTCGTTCTTGGAACCAGGGGGCTTCGGCGAAGAAGCGGGAGAGGTGAGTTTTGTCGGCGCTATCCAGCACACAGCGGGCGATATTCGCCATGCTCTTGTTCGAAAGCACCATCAGTCCGGTCACGTAATTCTGGAAGTGCCGAAACTGGCAACGGTTCTCGAACAGGTCGCGGAAGGCGTCCGCGTGAGCCGCCACAAGCGGGGCGGGAGCGATGATGGGTCATTGCATCAGACCTTCCCCCTTTCCCCCAGAAGTCTGCTGACCGGACCTGATGGTATCATTTTGAGACAGGAATGCCAAATCACAACAATCGAGTCCTCCGGGCATGGGAGGCCCACCAGCAGAAGAAGGGCCATGCCAAAGATGTTTAGGGTGTCTCGAACTCCTATCCCCTATAGCTCCAAAGGGCTACCCAGTGGGTAGCCCTTTTTCTTGTGAAAAATGATCCGTTCGGGGGGTGCCTAACGAAACAAGAACGCCCTATCTTTAAGCGAGAGGCCGGGGTGTGAACGCCCGGCCCTCACAGAATCGACGTCGTCCTGCAGTGGCTGCCCTGGCCTGAGGGCTCCGAATGGATCCGGGTCGCAGGGACAAGGGCTTCAGGTTTCCTCCTCTTGACGGGACAAGGGGGCACCCGGCCCTCTGAGGCACGCGATGGCCTCAGAGGGCTTTTGTGCTGTGGAGGGTCCCGAAACCGGGGAAGGGTGATCGTCAGGGATACCCAAAGGAGTTCGGCTATGGCTGGTCTGATCGCGTTTCTCAAAGTGGTGCATCTCATCAACGCCATTCTGATGGCGTGGCCTTTCTATGCCCTTGTTACCGTCAACCAACGCGTTCGGCTGGGCCCGCCGCTGGGTGACCGTGCCGACACCTATATGGAGAATATCATCAAGAACCGCACCGTTCCCTGCTTTGTGTTCCAGGCAACGGCTCTTGTCACCGGGCTGGTTTTGGTGCTCTTGCGGGGGCTGGGGCTCGATGCACTGGTCACGAATCCGGTGCTGGCCGTGAAGTTCTTGCTGCTCTTGCTCATTGCCGCGCTCCTGTCCTATGTCCATTTCAGCGTGCAGCCACAAATTGACGCCCTGTTTGCCCAGGCCGGCAACCCTGTACCGGCTGAGGTTGCGCCTCGCATTGGTGCCCTGCGCCTTCACCGCAAACGCATCGCCTCCATCTGCATGTTCGTGGTCCTGACCGTTTCCATGTTGGGGGTGCAGGCCTGGTCTCCTTTTCCCTTTGGACTGACGGTTCTGCTGGTCCTCGCCATCGCTCTCTTCACGTGGCGGGCCTACAAGAGCGTCACGCCCTACGGGTGGGTGTAGAAGGTGGGAGGATCTTCGGAACCGATGATCCAGCCCAACTCAATCTCCCTGGCCGCCAACCCTTAGAGAGATAATCCTCTGGCCACCCTCACCTGGGCGGATCCGCAGACCTGCTGGAGGCGGATCGGCGGAACCGGCTGAACGGTGGAGTTTGGCGAAAAAAGGAGGGGTGACATGCGACGAAGCCTCATGATCTGCTTGCTGATCCTCCTCGCGACAGGAGGAATGCTCGCCCTGATGGGGGCCGAGGAGACGTCGCCCCCTGGGCCGCCTGTCAAGCTCGGGATCCTGGAGAAGCTCTCCGGCAGTGGCTCCCAGGTCGGGACCATGTGGCGGGATGGGGCGCTTTTGGCCATTGATGAGCTGAACGCCCAAGGCGGTCTGTTGGGCCGCCCCATCGTCCCGGTCATCCGCAACCTCCCCTGGGGCATGGCGGAGGCGGCCGCCGTCACGCGGGAGCTTTTGGCGGAAGATCCCTTCGCCATCCTGGGGCCCGTCTACACCTCCCTCACCTTGGCCACAGCTCCCATCATCCAGGCGGCGGAGATTCCCCAATTGACTGGATCCGTGTCAGCCCTCATCACGGCGAAGGGCTTCCCCCACTTGATCCGTGCCTCCCTGACCGACGTGGTGGCCGTCCAGAAGGGACTGCACTACGCCTTGGAGGAGCTGAAGATGGACCGTCTCGCCCTCATCTACGTCCAGGATGCCTACGGGCAGGGAGCCCGGGACCTCATTGTCCGCTACCTGAAGGGCCGGGGAGTCTCCCTGCTGGCCGAGGTCCCAACGCAGCCTCAGCAGCTCGACTACGCCCAGGCCTTGGAGCAGGTAAAGAAGGCGAACGCCAAGGCGTTGATCCTGGTCCTCTTCGAGCTGGAGGCGGCCCTGGCGGTGCAGGAGCTAAAGAAGCTGGGCCTCGAAATGGAGATTATCGGGGGGGAACCCCTCTGTTCCCCGACGACGATCGGCCTAGGGGGGAAAGCCATGGAAGGGGTGCGGTGCCACGTGAGCTTGACACCAGATGCCCCTTTGGCGGCGATCCAGGATATGGTCAGGCGGTTCCAGAGCCGTTATGGGGTGAAGCCTGACCATAACGCGTTAAAGGCCTACATGGCCGTCTACATGCTTAAGGCCGGCCTCGAAAAGGTCAAGACCCTCGATCGGGCAAAGCTCCTTTCCTGCCTGAAGGGCCTCACCCTCTTGGTCCGGGAGGAGCCGGGCCTCCTCATGGATGTGGCCATCAAACCGAACGGTGACATCGAGCGGGACAGCTTCTTCGTCGAGGTGAAAGATGGGAAGGAAGAGGTCTTCCGGATCGTGCCCCCCTTGACCGGGCCGCTCCCGCCTAAGACCTGCTCTTAAGGAGGGAGGCGCCATGTGTAGCGTAGGTCGGTTGCCCCTCGTCGTGCTGCTCCTCGCCCTCCTCGCCCTGCCGGGACGGCTCCACGGCCACGGCGGCGTCGAGCACAAGGACCCTACCCCCCATATCTCGCGGGCCCTGGCCGGGCCTTGGGCCTTCGCGCTGTCCGTCCAAGGGGGGGCGTTGCAGCGGGACGCCGAGGGGTGGATCACGGTGAGGATTCTGGACAAAAAGACCAGACAGCCCTTAACTGGGGCGAAGGTCTTCATCATCATCCCCCATCAACATGCCAGAAATGACCAGGAGTGGAACGAGCACGTCGTGAAGTACGGCGGATATGATGATCCGACCCGGAATCAGGAGCTCCGCGAACAGAACATCGCCGAGACAGGGAACGCCATCACCGAGGAGGGTCCGCCGGGGAGCTACTCCATCCGCTTCACGCCGGTCTTCGCGAACTGGCACGAGGTGCACGTCCTCGTCATGGCGGTGGAGGACCGCCCTCTCCCGGAGCGGGTCGAAGCGATCCTGACGGTCGAGGCCACGAAGCCGCCACCGCGGGTCACGATGGCCGAGCTACACCAGCATGGAGGGGTGCCGCCCGGATGGCACTTCGCCCTTCCCCCCGGGAGTCCACCGGCCGGTCGGCAGGTGTTCGTCAAGATGGGATGCTTCGTCTGCCACGAGGTGGCAGGGGAGGTGCTTCCACCGCCAAAGGCGGATCTCGATCGGGCCGGCCTGGCCTTAAGCGAGGTAGGTGGTCTCCATCCGCCCGAGTATCTGGCCGAGTCCATCATCCATCCGAATGCCATCATCGTTGAGGGGCAGGGCTACGCAGGACCGGATGGCCTGTCCCTCATGCCGAGTTATCGCGGGCTGACCCTTCAGGAACTCATTGATCTGGTTGCCTACCTGGTGAGCTTGCAGGGAGAGGAGATGCCGTCCCCGCCTGAGGCCGCCCCTGCGGCTCATGAGGAGGGAGGAGGCCACCCACACTGATCCAAAGCCCCCTTGGAAAAGGCTTGAGAAGGAGGGAAAGGCAACGCCCCGATCCCTCGGGAGGACCACGAGCGAGCGGCTCTGGCCTCGGCGGTGGAGATCCAGAGGGCCGTTCAGGAGCTTCGGATCCCCGA
>JACQHM010000203.1 GCA_016199025.1 Candidatus Methylomirabilota bacterium
CCATCTGATCCCTAATTTGCAAGAGAGGTGCCAAAGGGGTGTAAGGGACTCCTCAGGGACGAATCGCTTGCCATGCAAACGGAATTGGCTCTTTTGACCGCAGGCAGGATGCCGGCTTGTGGGCTACATGGTGGTCATTTCCGACCACCGATGGTCATTCGAGCCGGTGCCGCGATCCGTTCCCGCGCTTAGGCGGCCTGCTGTTTTGGCCCCTTTCCCAGGATCTGCCGGATTGTGGGGACGAGGTCTCCCATCACGGTCTTCTTCACAAGGAAGGCATCGGCCCCACTCTCGGCCGCCGCCGTCTGGTACACCTGCTCGTCATGGACCGTCAGGATGATGACCTTCGTCTCGGGCCGCTCGGTTTTGATCCGTCTGGTGGCCTCCAGGCCATTGACACGGGGCATGGCCAGGTCCATCAAGACGACGTCGGGCCGAAGCTCCCGGGTGAGCCGGACCGCCTCCTCCCCGTCCTCTGCCTCCCCCACCACGTGGATCTCCTGCTCCCCTTCCAGGATCCGCTTCACAACGCCTCGAAACCTTTGGTCATCATCCACGATCAGATTTGTCATGGACCTCACGGAACACCCCCCCCTTTTTTGAAGAAGAAACGGAAACCTTTGAGCCGATCAGGCGGTGCCAGAAATCCTTCTTCCAAGGCTTCCTCCAGAAGGATAGACCACGAGGTGGAGAGAAGACAATCGGGTGAACACCTGAAACGAAGGGGGGAAAATGCCTGAGAAGAGGAGAGGGAAAACCCTTAGCAGTCGCTCAAACTATGGACAACTCCACGGGAAAATGCATTGTAGGAGCGCCATCTTGGCGCGACCCCGTCGCGGCTGGAAGCCGCTCCTACGATGTCAAATAGGGACCTTCTCCCATGGAGCTGGGTTAAGGGTCAGGTAGCCGCGGGATCCTCCAGGGGGATCGTGACGCGCAGCTCCGTCCCCCGGCCGGGGGCGGAGGTCAGGTGGAGCGTCCCGCCTAAGGCGTTGATCCGCTCGTGGATGCCGATCAACCCCAGGCCCCGATCGCCCCGCCGGGCCAACACCGCGGGGACGTCGAAGCCGATCCCGTCATCCTGGATGGAACAATGAACCCTTGTGTCCTCCCGCTCAAGTTGGATCCTCACCCGGGTCGCCTTCGCATGTTTGGTCACGTTGGTCAAGGCCTCCTGGACGATCCGGTAGAAGGCTGTTTCGATCGCAGAGGAAAGACGCCCCCCTGTCGAGCCTTTCACGGTGATGGCGAGCTCCGTCCGGGTCGAGATCCCCTGCGCCAGAAATTGGAGGGCCGGGAAGAGCCCCAGGTCGTCCAGGATCGTGGGGCGAAGCTCATGGGAGAGGTGCCGCAGGTGGGACTCGACCTGGTCCAGGAGCCCCCTGACCTCCTGGAGTCGCTCACGGACAGGAGGCGGCAGCGAGCTGGCCGCCTGCTCTAGGGCGATATGGATGGAGGCGAGGAGCTGTCCCGCCTCGTCATGGAGGACATGGGCGATCCGTTTTGCCTCCTCTTCCTTGGCTTTTTGGATCCTGGTCATGAGAGCGCGAAGCTGGTCCCGGTAGGTCACCAGCTCCTGGTAGAGCCGCGCGCGCTCCAGGGCGATGGCGGCTGGCTGGACCAGGAGTTCCAGGAGCTGGAGGTCCTCGGCGGTGAAGGCCCGCCCCGGCTCGGTGGCCCCAACATTTAAGACCCCAATGAGCCGTTCTTCGACAAGGAGGGGGACACTGATGATGGCGGTGATGGTGGGGAGCTCCGGGAACCGGTGGGGGAAGGCCTGGTAGTCGTTCACGATCAAGGAACGACGGGCCGCCGCCACCGTTCCTATCACCCCTTCGCCCAGGTGGATCGCCTCGCGACGGGGCAGGGCCTCGCCGCCGGCCCGGGCCACGAAGGTGAGGCATTGGGCGGCCTCGTCCCACAAGCCGAGGCGGGCAAAATCGGCCTGGAGAAGCTCCCGAGCGGCCTGGACAATCCGGTCCAGGGTCTCGGGCAGGGCCAGGGACTGATTCAGGGCCTGGCCCACCTGCCAGAGGCGCTCCAAGGCCGCCGCCCGGCTGGTCGCCTGGTGGTAAAAGAGGGCGTGATGGCAGGACAGACTGGCCGCATCGGCCAGGTGGGTGAGGACCTCAAGGTCCGCCGGGGTGAAGGGCCGAGGCGTCCGGCGGGCCACCAGGAGGACCCCGAGGGGGGGCCCCTCATGGACGATAGGGACCGCGGCCTGGGCCACGATCCCCCCGGCGCGGGCGACTGCATCGTACTCATGCGAGAACCGGGGATCCTGGAGGTAGTCCTCAGTCACGAGGGGCTCCCCTGTGGACAGGACCTGCCCCGCCATCCCGCAGCCCCTCAGCAAGTTCAGACCCTGCAGGAGCGAGGACGAGGCCCCCGCCTGGGCCCGGATGGTCAGGGACTGCCCTTCCTTCTCCACCAGGGCGAGGAAAGCGAGGTCGGCCTGGCTAAGCTCTTTGGCCTTAGTCACCAGCCGCTCTAGGACTGTGTCCAGCTCCAGGGAGGCGGCCAAGTCCAGTATCAGCGTGGCGAAGGCCTCCGCCTGCTGCTGCCGCCGCTCCGCTTCCTGGTAGAGCCGCTGCTGCTCCTCCTGTGCCCGCTTCCGCTCGGTGATGTCGCGCGAGTTGATAACTACCCCTCCCACATCCGGGTCATGGAGAAGGTTCATCGCTATCCCTTCAAAAATACGCCACGAGCCGTCTTTATGTCTAATACGTAACTCCCTGGATGGCGCGACAGCCGGATGCTCGATTGCCTTAGCGAAGTCTTTCATCGCATCTGGAGAATCTTCTGGGTGAACGAACTCAAAGGCGTTCTTGCCAATGACCTCTTCCGGTTTATAGCCAAGCACGCGTTCAACGGACGGGCTGATATAGTGTAAGGTGCCTTCGTCATTCATAACTTGGATGATGTCTGACGTGTTTCCGATGATCGAGCGAAAATATCGATCGCTGCGTCGTAGGGCCTCCTCCATCCGTATGCGCTCAATGGCCGTAGCCAGCACGTTGGCAATGGCCTGGAGGAAGTGAATGTCATCTTGGGTGAAGGTCCGTCGTCGGGTGGTGTGGGCGCCCAAGACGCCAAAGGGCCGCTCCTTCCCACGGATGATGACACTCATCCCGCTAACCACCCCGTGGTTGATGAGGAGTGGTGGCCCACTGAAGCGTGTTTCGGTGCGGAGGTCTTCGACAATCACCGGCTTGTTGGAAAGCAGCGTCCAGCCCGCCTGCGAATCGGTCCCCGCACCCACCGTCGCCTCCCCCACGGATCCTTCTTTCCAACCCACGCCTGCCCGCAAGCGCAACGCGGTGCCGTCTGGAAGGAGTTCTAAAACCTTGCAGTACTCTACATCAATGGTTTGGGCGATGAGGGCGACGGCTTCCTTCATCAGGGTGGTCAGATCGGTACCCACCAGCGCCCGTTGACCGAGTTCGGCCACGACGGCCTGCTGGCGCGCCCGGGCTTGGAGTTCCGCTTCCACCCGCTTGCGCTCCGCCAGCTCCCGGGCATGGGCGAGGAGCAGTTGCTCCCGCCGAAGGAGGGCTTCCAGGAGGCTCAGCCTGGTGATGGCGCCAAGGAAGGCCCCCTGCTCATCGAGAACCGGCAAAGCCCCCACCCCCTCCGTCGCCATCCGCTGGTAGACCACCTCAGGGGGGCTCTCTGCTGCCACCGGCACGAGCGAAGACCTGGGCAACAGATCCGCAAAGATCCGGTTGGGGAATCGGGTGGAGACCTGCACTGGCACCAGCCCCAGAAAGTTCCCATCCTCTTCGTCACAGACGGCGTAGAGTCCTGCCTCTTGCCCTGACTCGGCCAGGTCCGTTGGGCGCATCGTGGCCGTCACCCGCACCACCCTATCGCTCAGCGCTTGCCGTGCTGTGAGAGGGATCACTGGAACTCCTCCTCCAGCAGGACCTCAACCTCCAGCTCCAGATGCAGGATCTCCTCAGGCCCTATGAGCGGCTTAATCCGGTTGAGCACAAAGGCGATGAGCGACTCTTTCGGGATCCGCCGGAGGATCGCCTGGCGCACCACGATGTCGCTGATGACCTCATCCTCGAGCTCGAAGCGCACGAAAGGGGAGCTGCCCAAGAGCTCGAGGGCCTTGCGGATCGCCACACACCCGATCGGGGAATGCTTCCCCAAAATCAGGCCATCGCGGATCGGCGGGATCACGAACTCTCGGACCCGAGCTTTCAGGATGTGCTTGGGACTCGATACCGGTTGGTTCTCCATCGAACCGCTCCTCCCATATCCCACCCAGAAAAACGGATCATGGATGACCCTGCGATTGCTCTCTCTTTGGCTTGACAAGGCCAGTCGGGAGGTGGTACCGTGGGGGCTGCGATGACCCAGGAGGAGCTGTCTAAACGGATTGACGATGTCCATCGGCGGCTTGATGACCTCCGGGCCGATGGCCTCCAACTCCGGCAGGAGGTCGGCCAACTCCGGCAAGACATGGTCGCCGGCTTCGGCCAACTCCGCCAGGAGGTCCACCACGAGCTGAACCGTCGTTCAGCCAGCTCTTCTGGCAGATGAACATCTGGTTCGCCCTCCTCGCCCTCCTCATGACCGCCTACCGGTTCCTCCGGTAGGTCCCCACGGTCGCGACCGTCGCCAGTCTACGGCTCGATCATCGTCCACAGTCCACAGCGTTCCGACACACCGCTCTGGCTTCCCTTCTTCCCCCGCTTCCCCTTTTCAACAGCTCTCTGCCGTGAAGGTGTTCAACGTTGTAACACGCTCATTATACGTCAGTGCAGAGGGAAGTCAATCAACTCGGCATGTGCCAGCCCCCTCACCCGGTCCCTCTCCCCTGCGGGGCGAGGGAAAGCCAGGCGGTCCAGGATCTCGCGGGTGAGGCCTCGTCCGGGCCTCGAAGTTGGCCTGGGCCACTTCGGCACCAACGAGGAGGATGACCGCGCTGTAGTAGATCCAGAGGATCAGGCCGACGAAAGCGCCCAAAGGGCCGTAGATCCGGTCATAGCCAGCATAGTTCACGATGTACCAGTGGTACACGACCTTGGTGACCTGCCAGAGGGCCCCGGCAACCACGCCCCCTACCAGGGCGGAGCTGAACCAGATCTTCCGGGTGGGGGCGACGGCATAGATCACCGTGAACATGGCGATGATGAGCACCATCGGGATCAAGGCGAGGAGGGCGTTCCAGGTGGCGAGGGAGAACCGAGCGGCCATCTCCTGGAGGAACGGGAAAGGGAGGAAGGCCAGCACACGGCTCCCCAGGGCCCGGAGGGCTGTGGCAATGGCGGAAAGGACGAGAGCAGAGAGGAAGAGGGTCCCGGTCAGCCCCATGAGGAGCAAGCTGGTGAGCTTCCGACGGAAGAACCCACGGGTTTCCTTGACCTTGTAGATCACGTTGATGGACTGTTCGATGGCCTCGAAGGCCCCGTGTCCGACCCAGAGGAGGGAGAGGAGGCCGAGGCCCCCCGCCAGCGTTCGCTTCTCGATGAGGGAGGTCAGGACCTGGTCCACCTTTTCGAGCCCTTCGGGGGGGAGGAATTGATAGGCGCTCTCGAGGAGCTTTCCCACGGCCTCGTCGGAGGAACCCAGGAAGAAGCCCAGGGCGGCCAGGCCGAGCAGGAGGAGGGGGATGATGGAGAGGAGGCCGTAGAAGGCGATGGCGGCGGCCATCAGGGGACAGGAATCGTTAGAGAATTTCGAGATGGCCGCCTTGGGGTAGATCCAGGTCGCCCTGAGGAACCTTCGAAGAGGAATTTTCGATTTTAGATTTGCGATTTGCAATCGAAAATCGGCAATCAAAAATCGAAAATCATTTTTTGCCTGCCTTGACCAGCTTCCACAGGGCCTCTTTTCGGCAGGTGGGGCACATCGGCAGGTTCTCCTGCTGGCGGATGGTGATCTCGAAGCCGCAGCAGCGGGATTTGTACTGACCGGCTTGAGGACTTTTCTGGCCCGTCTTTGCGATCATCTCACCCCTCTTCAACACGGAGGCTTCCGATTAGCTCGGTGATGTCCTGGATGCCCATCGAACCCAGGTATCGTTCGATCCCCTCGATGACCTTCACCGGCGCGAGAGGATCCACGAAGCTGGCGGTGCCGACGGCGACGGCCATGGCCCCGGCGATCAGGAACTCCAGGGCATCCTCGGCGGTCAGGATCCCGCCCATGCCGATCAACGGGAGGGTGACGACCTGCGAGACCTCCCAGACCATCCGAACGGCGATCGGCCTGATGGCCGGGCCCGAGAGGCCGCCGGTGATGTGGGCAATCTTGGGACGCCTCGTTTTCACATCAATGGCCATCCCGACCAGGGTATTGATCAGGGAGAGGGCGTCGGCCCCCGCCTCGGCCGCGGCCCGGGCGATCACCTTGATGTCGGTCACGTTCGGAGAGAGCTTAGGGATGATGGGGAGCGGGGTAGCTTTCCGGACCTCCTGGACAAGGCGGGAGGTGAGGGGGGGATCCTGGGCGAACTCCATGCCGTTTTCCACGTTAGGGCAAGAGATGTTCAGCTCGAGCCCGCCGATCCCCTCCTGGTCGGAGAGGCGCTTCGCCAGCTCGGTGTACTCCTGGATCGACTCCCCGGCGATGTTGACGATGATGGGGGGGCCGAGGCGTCGAAGGTACGGGAGCTTGTGCTCGATGAAGGCCTCGATGCCGACGTTCTGGAGGCCGATGGCGTTCAGCATCCCCGCCGGGGTCTCCGCGATCCGGGGGGGAGGGGCCCCAGGGCGTGGCCGGAGGGTGATGGTCTTGACGACGATGGCCCCGAGCCGGGAAAGATCGAAGTAGGGGGCGAACTCCTCCGCATAGCCGAAGGTACCCGAGGCCGTCATCACCGGGTTCTTCATCTTGATCCCGGCGACCTCCACCGCCAGATCGGGGGGTGGAGGGTGGGGGGTGGGGGCCTTTCCTCCGCCTTTTGCCTTTTGCCTTTTGCCTTTTGCCTTCCTTACCATGCGATCTCCCCGGCGTCGAATACGGGCCCATCTTTACAGCAGAGTTTGTAAGAAGCTGATGGCTGATGGCTGATGGCTGATGGCTTTACCGGAATGGCGCAGCCCATGCA
>JACQHM010000022.1 GCA_016199025.1 Candidatus Methylomirabilota bacterium
AGCCGCTTCACATAGGCTGGCCGTGGATCGAAGGTGACGATCGGGGCCCCTCGGGTTTGGGAATGACCATTGATCATTGACCATTGATCACTGACCATTGAGGACTGAAGGAGGGCTTCGATGGCCGCCGTCACCCTGGGAGACACCGATCCCCCGCGGGCGGACTTGAGCTTCAGACCATTGAACCCCGGAGGGTTGTGACTGGCCGTGAGAACGACGGCCCCTAAGGCCTTCTGCGACACGACGGCATAGGAGAAAACGGGAGTGGGAGCGAAGGTCGCAGCCAGGAGGACCGGGATGTCGCTTTGGGCCAAGACCCCTGCCGCCGCCCGGGCAAACTCCTGGGAGAGAAAGCGGGTATCGTAGCCCACGACGATGGGGGATGATGCTGAGGCTGAGACCTCCTTCAGGTGGGACGCGATGGCCTGGGACACCCTCCGGACGTTAGCAAAGGTGAACTCCTCGGCGATCCGTCCACGCCAGCCGTCGGTCCCGAAGTGGATAGAAGCCTCCATCCCCGCTAGCCCTCCAAGCTTGCCTTTTTGGCCAGGCGGGCCATCCGCCGAACTTCCTGGCTCTTCTCTTTGGTGGCGACCAGGATCCCCTGCTCGGTCTCGACGATGATCAGGCCTTCGAGGCCGACGGTCCCGATCATCCGCCCCGAGCTGTAGATCACGCAATCCTTCGTCTCAAGGCCGAGATGCCGGCCCATGACGATGTTGCCGGAAGGGTCCCTTGGCAGGACCCGCGCTAACGCCGCCCAGGTCCCGACATCGTCCCAACGAAAGCCACCGTGGACCATGACGGTCCCCTCCGCCTTCTCCAACACCCCCGAGTCGATAGAGACCCCTTCCAGCCGGGCATAAATTGCCTGGAGCAACGGGTTATACACCTCCGTCCCCCAGACCTCCCGGAGCCGGCTCAGGGATTGCCAGTGGTCGGGCAGATGGCGCTCAAGGAGCCGTTGCAGGACCCGGTTCCGCCAGACGAAGATTCCACTGTTCCAGAAATAGTCCCCGCTCCGGAGGAATCCCTCCGCCGTCGGAAGGTCCGGTTTCTCCCAGAAGCGATGGACCTGGTACAGTCCCTCCTCGATCTTTTGACCCCGCTGGATGTACCCATATCCCGTCTCAGGCCGGTCCGGTGGGATGCCGAAGACAACCGTCCCTTCCTGGGCAAGGGCAGCGGCGATCCCTCGCTCTAGGGCCTTCAGAAACAGGGCCTCATCGGGGATGGCGTGATCCGCCGGAAGGGCGATGAGGGCAGCCTCAGGATCTTTCTGCTCCAGGTGAAGGGAGGCTAGGCCGATGGCAACGGCGGTGTTCCGGCCTTCAGGCTCCAGGAGGAGGTTCTCCTCAGGAAGATCAGGAACCTCTCCCCTGACCAATCCCGCGTGGCTTCGACCCGTCACGACGAGCTGACAAGAGAGGGGAATCAACAGCCTCATCCGCTCGACGGTCGCCTGGAGGAAGCTCTTCCCCTCCAGGAGCCGGAGGAACGGCTTCGGGCGCTCGGGAGTCCCCAGGGGCCAGAACCGCTCGCCCAATCCACCTGCTAGGATGATTGCATAGACCGTCGCCATCGTCGATCGATTGCTGCTGGAGTCGTCAAGATCAGATCAGGACAAGCCCCGAGCCCTAGAAGCCGAGAAGATCCCTTCGATGATCTCCGGGACAACCTCATATTTCCCCATGGGGATGATATAGAAGCACCGGATGCCGTCCTCGACCAGCTCCTCGATGACCTCCCTGACGATCCTGACCCCTTCCTTCGCATCCCCTCCCTTCAACCGGGCGACCACCTCGTCAGGGATCTCGATCCCAGGAATATGGATCTGGCCACTCCTCATCCTCTCCGCCCATTCATAGCTCCTGGGAAGAATCACCCCCCAGAAGATGGGCAGATCCGGAAAGGTCTCCCCTGAAGAGGCGTAGAGCTCCTCGACGGTTCCCCAGAATCGCTGGAGAGCAGTTCTGCTAAAGACCGGTTGGGTCAGAATGAACTCAGCCCCGGCCTCCAGTTTCTTTTTGAGCTGCCATGCCTCCGCCCTGGGGTTCTCCACGTTCGGATCCACCGTCGCCCCGATGCAAAACGATGTCCGATCCTCTAACTTTTTCTTGTTGTAGCCGACACCCTGGTTTAACGACTGGGTCAGCTCGATGAGACCGATGGAGTTTACGTCAAAGATCCCTTTGACCCCAATCTCATGATCCTCCGGCCTGACCCGATCCCCTGTCATGGTGAGGATGTTGTCCAGGCCCAACATCCAGGCCCCTAACAGCCGGCTCTGAAGGCCCATCCGGTTTGTGTCGCGGCAGGTGATGTGGGGAATGGCGTCAATACCAGTAGCCTCCTTCAAAAGATACGCTGTGGCCACAGAATCGGCGCGAACGCTGGCCCCCGAGTTATCCGTCACGTTCACCCAGTCCACCTCGAAATCCCCGATCTTCGAGATGAGACCTCGGATGTCGCCACCCCGGGGTGGGTTCACATCCACAGTGACCAGGATCTTCGGCATCGATCTGTAGAAATTGATGACTTTCATCGATGGCGTTCCATACAAATGATGGATGACGGTTAGGGAGAAAACTTCGTGACCACCAGGCAGTCGTTGTGACCACCGAAGCCAAAAGAGTTGGACAGCACCACTTCGACTTTATGAGGTCGGGCTACATTCGGAACATAATCCAGATCGCACTCCGGGTCCGGGTATTCATAGTTGATGGTCGGAGGAACGACCTGGTCCCGGCGGGCTAGGACGCAGGTGATGAGCTCGATGACCCCGGCCGCCGAGATGGTGTGGCCGATCATGGACTTGGTGGAGCTCACCGGCACTTGATACGCCTTCTTCCCCAAGACCGCCTTTAATACCGCCGTCTCCACCCGGTCGTTCATCGACGTGGAGGTCCCGTGGGCATTGACGTAGTCTACATCTTCGGGGGAGAGCCCCGCGTCGGCCAGGGCCCGCCGGATGGCAAGGATCGCCCCCCTCCCATCGGGTGCCTCGTCCGTCACCCGGTAGGCATCGCAGGAGGTCCCATAGCCTTTCAGCTCGGCCAGGATAGGAGCCCCCCGCTCCAAGGCACGTTCCAACCGCTCGAGGATCAAAACCCCAGCCCCCTCACCGAGGACGAAACCGTCCCGCTCTAGATCGAAGGGGCGGCTGGCCCGCTCGGGTTCGTGGTTCCGGCGAGACAAGACCCCTAGGAGGCAGAACATGAGCATCTGGATAGGCAAGACGACGCAGTCCGAACCACCGCAGATGGCCAGATCGACCGTCCCTCGTTCGATGGACCGATAGGCTTCTCCGACAGCCTGGGCGGAGGTGGTGCACGCGGTCTGGATCGTGCAGCTCGGCCCGGTGATATGATAAGCCTGGGCGAGACGGTGGGTGACGTATTGGGGAAGCAAACAGGTGAGCTGCGCTCCGTCCATGCTCCGGCAATAGGCCTGGAGACAGGCTGAGAGGTGGATCTCTCGCCCCACCCTCCCCCGGGAGCGATAAGCGATCTCAGCCACCCGTGTCACGTCAACCTTCTGCCCATAGGTCCCGAAAAACACCCCGGCTCGATCATTCCCTTTAACTTCGGGAAGCCATCCTGCCGCCTCGCACGCCATCCGGGCTGCGGCCAGGGCAAAAAGAACACTCCGAGGCTCTTCCGGTCTCAAACCGAGCCATGACCTCAAGCGACCGAGAGCTTCTTCGTCCTTCACATAAGCCGCCATCCGACTAGGAAGTCCCGAGGCGTCGAAGTGGGTGATTAGGCCCACCCCGGAGACACCGGCGAGGGCCGCCCTCCAGTACATCTCGACCCCGATCCCAATGGGGGTCACCACCCCCATGCCGGTGATGACAACCCTCGGTCGTTCCATCGCGCTCACCTATTGGGGCCGTCCTCCGCAACCATAGACCCTTGGCAAAAAGGCTTAGACCAACAGTGAAAGGCCCCCATCGACCACGATGACCTGCCCCCGGATCATGTCAGCCTGGGGGCTGCATAAAAAAAGGACGACATGGGCGATCTCCTCAGGCTTTAGGATCCTCCCCGCAGGGGTTCGTTCACGGACCGCGGCCAAAATCGCATCCCTTTCTGGAAAGTGACTCCAGGTTTCCGTCTCCACCAGTCCGCCGGAAACGGCGTTCACGGCGATGCCGAAAGGGGCCAGCTCGACGGCGAGATAGCGGGTCAGGGCCTCCAGGGCTGCCTTCGAAGCGCCGAGCCCCGCATAGAAAGGGAACACACGGCTGGAGCCGATGCTGCTGATGGAGACAATCTTGCCACCACCCCGGCCCCGCATCAGCCCGGCCGCCTCCTGGGCTGCGAGGAGGAAGGCCCTAGCGTTGATGTTCATCATCCAGTCCCAATGCTTGGCCGTGATCTCCTGGGCCGGCCTGAAGACCCCAGAGGCCGCGTTGTTGATGAGGATGTCCAGGCCTCCAAAGATCCGCTGAACCTCCTCGAACATCTGCTTGATCTGCTGAGGATCCCGAAGATCGGCTTGAAGGAGATGGCTTCTTACCCCCTTCGCCTCGATCTCCGCCGCCGTCTTCTCCGCGGCCTCACGATTCACGTAGAAATTGACCAGGACGTTGGCGCCGGCCTCGGCCAACTTCAACGCGATGGCCCGCCCGATGCCACGGGAGCCCCCAGTCACCAACGCGACCCGCCCCTCAAAGGACATCAGACGCCCCTCGCCTCGATCCCTGCATTGACCAGCTCTCCCAGGCATCCTTGACAGGGTCGGCAGTCAATAATTCGTAGAATTCCTTCAGCCGGCGACAGGCCCGGCCGGCCTCTTCGTCCTCCTTGGCATCCACCAGGGTGAAATGAAGGGTCGCCTCTGCCATCGTCTTGCCATCGACTTGCGCTTTCGCCTTGACCTGGGCGGCTTCCTGCCCCTCATCAACCAGTCGCACGTGGAGCTGAAGCTGATCCCCGGGGCGGACGAAGCGTTTGAACTTCCCGTTCGAGATGCGCCGGAGGACAGGGCTAAAGCTGAAGTCCAAGCTGAACCCGATCAACAGGTGAGAGGCCTGCTCGAAGCCCTCGAGGATCAACGACCCTGGCATGATCGGTGAGCCAGGGAAATGATCGGAGAAGTAATCCTCGCTATTACTGACGTTCTTGATCAACAGGGCCTCTTTGCCCTTTTCCATCTTGAGAACTCGGTCGATCAAGATGAACCTCACAGCGCCCCTCCTCGATCGCCCCCAAGATTCGTGGCGATGAAACGCACAAGAAACTCTCCCGTAAACATCCGCAGGATGCGCTCCACGATATCTCGGGAGGTGAGATCCGCGAGCATGGAGTCAACGATGGCCTTTTTGTCCTCCTCGGAAACCTCCAGGCCGAGGGTCTGGACCTCCTTGGCCAGACGCTCGGTGAGATCCCTGGCAACCTCCACGGGATCACCTTCCGCTACCCCCACGCCTCGCTCTTCGGCCAGATTCTCAAGGACCGTTTGGATCCCCAGAGGATTGAATGATCTCATTTCCTCAGGGGAGATGACGATGCCGTAGCGGGCTTCGAGGATTCCTAAAAGCTCGCTGAAGAGGCGGTTCCGCCAGATCATGATCCTTTCCTGGATCTCGCTGGTGGGGAGGCTGACGCCGAAGGTCTGTTGGAGACGAAAGCCGATGTCGAGGAAGTCAATGGACTCGGCCCCCAGATCCCTGACCAAGGAGGCTTCTGGAACCACCTCCTGTTCATCGACCCCAAGGGAATCAATAAGGATCCCTTTCACCGCCTCCCAGACTTCCTCCCTGGTCCACTCCTTCGCCGTCGCCTTCCGCAGTCCCTCGCCCATACCATCCTCCTGAAGAAACAAATCTCAGCTTCTCTGACGGCGGCGGGCTTGTCCCCTCTCGGGGGGATTAAAACATGCCGCCATCGACGGTGATGACTTGGCCGGTGATGTAGGCCGCCTGTTCGGACGCCAGGAAGACCGCCAGGGGCGCCACGTCCTCCGGCGTCCCGGCCCTTCGCATGGCGATCCGGTCCCGGATGACCCCTTCGGCGAAGGGGAGGAGCCCACGGGTCATGTCCGTTACGATGAGGCCGGGGGCAATGGCGTTGACCGTAATCCCCTTCGGGGCCAGCTCGGCTGCAAGGGCCCGGGTGAAGGCGTTGACCCCTCCTTTGGCCGCTGCATAGTGACATTGACCCCGGTTCCCCCTCCAGGCGGCCACGGAGCTGATGCTGATGATCCGCCCCCACTTTTGCAGCATCATGTATTTGGCAGCTGCCTTCGCACACCGGTAGACGCCGATGAGATTCGTCGCGAGCACGGCCTCCCAATCATCTTCCGGCATTTGAAGAAGGAGCGCATCACGGATGATCCCAGCGTTGTTGACCAGGATGTCGAGGCGCCCGAAGCGGTCCACGATCCCCTCGACCATGGCCCTGACCGCCTCGCCGTCCCTCACGTCGGCCTGCCAGAGGACCGCCGTTCCTCCCCGCTCCTCGATCTCCCGAATGGTTTCCTTCGCCGCCGATTCGCTTTCCTTATAGTTGACCGCGACGGCTGCCCCTGCCCCGGCTAATGCGCGGGCGATGGCTCGGCCGATGCCACGGGAGGCCCCTGTCACGAGGGCAACCTTTCGATGCAAGTCAACCCACATCCTCGCCCCTTACCCATCAGACCTTCGGACCACGAGGCTCGTGCTTTCACCGAAAAACCCCACGGCGTTCACCACGGCCGTCTTCATCCCCGGCTTCGGCCGAGGGGAGTTCACCACGTAGTTCAGGTCACAGAAAGCGTCGGGCTCTTCGTAGTTGATGATAGGGGGGATAATACCGTGTTTGAGGGCGAGAAGGCAAGTGATAAGTTCGACAGGCCCCGAGGCCGAGATGAGATGCCCGTGCATGGATTTTGTGGCGCTGATGGGGATCCCATAGGCAGCGGGGCCGAAGACCTCCTTGATCGCCTCCGTCTCAGCCCGATCATGAACCTTGGTCGAATCACCGTTGGCATGGATGTAATCGACCTCCGCATCCTTCGCCTCCGCTAAGGCCCTGCCCATCGACCGGAGGAGGCTCTCACGAACGCCATCGATCGAAGCCTCGCCGGCCGAGGCCCCAAAGCCCAAGACCTCGCCATAGATCTTGGCATCTCTTCGTAAGGCGTGCTCCCGCTCCTCGAGAATTAGGATGCCGGCCCCCTCCCCGGCGACCATCCCGTTCCGCCTGGCGTCGAAGGGGCGGCAGGCCTTTTCCGGATTCTCCCCACCATCGGCCAAGAGGCCCATTGTGCATAAATCAGCCAACACGAGCTCCTCCAGGGTCGCCTCCGCGCCCCCACAGAGGGCGACATCAAGCCCACCATCCTTAATGATCTGGGAGGCCTGCCCGACGGCCTGTAACCCTCCCTGGCATCCATCCGCAATGGTCCGACAAAACCCTAAGGCGTTGAAGGCAATGGCGATATGGCCGGCTGTCAGGTTTGGGATGATCTTCAAGGAGAAGTCCACGGGATTGATGGCCTGCATATAACGTTTGAGTGCCTTGCCGAGATCTATCACATTAGGGACCTGGTCCGATTCCACCTCCGGCAGGTGCTGGAGAAACGGTTGAAGATTATAGGTCATAAAGAGGGTACCCAGGATCACCCCCATACGGGTGGGATCGGGTAACGGGTTCTGGAGAGCAGCCTCTTCGACCGCCATAATGGAGGCAATCATGGCGAAGATGGTGGCACGGTTGTAGAGCTTAAGTTGCTTCTTGGGAAGCCACTGGAGATACTCCCGCAGCGCTTCTTCGGGGACCGCCGCCGCGAAGTCGATGGGGAGTCCGAGGGTGGAAAGCCTCTCGTGGCGCCTGACCGCTGAGCGGGCCGACGCCACTGAAGCCCAGTGGGATTGAACACCTACGCCGAGAGGCGAAACGACCCCTAAACCAGTGATGACAACTCTACGGTCCGCCATGGCTCTCACGAAGTAGGGGTACGCTCCAGCCCCAGCCACTCTAAGACACGCAAGATGAAGGACTCCTTCCCCCGGCCGATGGTCCGGTCCCAAGGAACATGGAGGAAGAGAAGCCGGGCCTCGGCTACTTTTGTCTCGCCGACCAGGGCCTCCCCAACGGTCTTGGCCACCTCACCGTGGACCCCTAAGAGCTGTGAACGTACCAGAACTCGATCCCCAGAATGGACGGCGTTGAAGAACCGCACCTCCTCGATCTTCAGCAACAGGGCATGGACGTTATAGTGATAGCAGGCCGAGATAAGAAGGGCCCCCGAAGAGGCCATGGTCTCGAGGAGGAGCGACGAAGGAACTACAGAAGGACTACGGAAGATGTCATCCAGGTAGTCCTCCGTCCTTGGAAAGGCTTTGAGGGTCTCGATCCTTCCCTCCCCTTTTACATCCAGGAAAAGGACCCGATCCACGAAGTGGTAGTTCATTTCTTGCCTGCTCCATTTGAGAGGGTGAAACGCCATCCGGGGAAGCCATAGGCCGGGTTCGTGGGGTCGAAATCCCTGGCGGTCAGGCCGGGGTTCAGGCGAAGGGCCGTATAGGCATACGCCTCGACCAGTTGGTCGTCCCAGTCGTAGACCAGCACCTTCACAGGGAGCTTCGTCTCGTCGTCCAGATGAACGATCAGACGATAGCAGTAGTAGCCAGCCTTCGGATCTCCTGGCAGGATCCCCTCGATCCTCCTGGTCCGTCGCCCTCCATCTTCGATCGTCCCATGGTCGATCAAGCGAAGCTCCCCTCGTTGCCTCCCACGTTCAGCGTTCAAGATGATAAGGTCTAAGAGCTTCCCGATGCCAACGTCGGTGATCGGGTGCCGGCTCTCCTTGAAAACCCAAGGGCTCCTCGGGTCGAGGACGGCAGTGAAGAACCGTGGGAGGCCCTTTGGCTCGTGGACGAGGAGCTTGTCCTGATAGGTACCTTCCACATAGAGGGCTTCCCGACCGGCCTTAGAACCATCTATCCATTTCATGTACACCTTGAAGGGCTTCTGGAATTTGAGGAGGATGATCTCTTCGGGGCGTAAGGTGCTGCCGATCCGCTCCTGACGCCAGAGGACGGCCGTGTAGTCAAAAACTTTGGCGTAGTTCGACTCGGCATGTTGGAGCAGGGTGAGAAGCTCAAGAAGGTCCGCCGCCCAAAAGGAGGTGGGGACCACCAAAAGGGACATGGAGAATAGGCCAATGGATAAACAGGACAGCATAATCCTTCGACGCTCCATGGAAAGAACCGTTCAACGTTCAACATTCAACGATGGACGACTCACTATCTCCAGGCTGCCGCTCCGCTCATCCACCAAGCGGAGGAGCTTTCGCTCCGTCCTCAGGCTCCCTTTCGGGAGGAAGGCGAACTCGATCTCGACCATCTTCTGGAGGTACGCCGTCCAGGCCGAGGCATGGCCTGCCTCGATCCGCTTCAGGATCTGGTTGCACACCTCACCGCGATCCACGCCATCCCCTTGAAGCTCCAAGCGGAACTGGAACGTCGGCTTCAACCCCTTCTCCAAGAGGACTACCTGCCAGTTGTCGGCGAGCCCGGGGA
>JACQHM010000014.1 GCA_016199025.1 Candidatus Methylomirabilota bacterium
CTTCGCCGACGACATCTTCAACGCAAACCCCAAACGGATGAAGGACCTCCTTCGGCGGATGATCGCCGAAGGGCTGACCCCTCAATGGGGCGCCCAGATGCGGACCGAGGCCGCCAACGACGACGAGATGCTGGACTTGATGCAAAAGTCCAACTGCTTCAACGTCTATGTCGGCTTCGAGTCCATCAACCCCAAGACCCTCAAGCTGTTCCAAAAGAAACAAGACCTTGCCAAGATCGAGCGGAGCATCGAGCGGTTCCACCAGTATCAGATCGGGATCCACGGGATGTTTGTGGTGGGATCGGACGAGGACGACCTGGAGACGATCTGGGCCACGGCTGATTTCGCCAAGGAGCGGGACATCGACTCGATCCAGCTCATGATCCTGACCCCCATCCCGGGCTCCCCCGATTGGGATCATCTCTATGCCAGGGGCGAGCGATACGTCATCTCCTCCGATTGGAGCCTTTACGACGGCCACCACACCGTCCACCAGCCGAGGCGGATCTCCCCCTACGAGCTACAGATGGCGGCCATCAAGGCGATGGGGAAATTCTACTCCTGGGGTGGGATCTTCAGGCGGCTCCTCCAGAAGGACGTCTACTACGCCGCCATCCGCTACTATGGCAAGAAGATGCTGAAAGAGTGGTGGAAGGACCAGGAGAATCGGGCCTACGTGGAGAAGCTGAAGAGCGATCTCTACGACGCCGCCCCGGAGCGGATCAAGGGGAGGACGGTTGGGATCCCAGAAGCCTTCGTCCAGGATGGGATGGGGGCCCTCCTTCGTCGCTTCCTCGGGGAGTTGGGGGTCCAGGTCATCCCCTTCGTCGCGGAGTCGAATGCGGGCGATCCCTCTTATGCCGAGGTCCTCCACCGCTTCCGCCAGACGGCCGACTGTCTGATCCTGCCGGTCGTGAAAAAGGCGAAGCAGGGGAAGGAGGAGCTCTACCGGAAGCTGAACGCCCTGAACACCCTCCTCCAGGCGAATACGGAGAAGCTCCCTCGGATCATCCATTTCCCCGTGAACGACGAGCAAGGACCCATCTTCGAGAGCTTCGCCAAGGTCGGGTTCGCCTTCACAGGGAACATGAAGAGGATCCGGAAGGCCTTCCAGGAGGCCCTGAACGCCTTGGAGGCCAGGAACGTCGAAGGCCAGATGGCATAAGAAGATGGCCGGTAAAGAAGTGATCAGACGGTGCGAGCGCTGCGGCCGGTCCATCCGGCCGAAGGAGACCTACACCCAGCAGGGCTATCCCGACTTCTCCCGGATCTCCATGCTCTGCCGCTCCTGCTATATCGAGATGTCCCGGGAGATCAGGAGAAAGGTGGCAGAGGAGCGCAAGGAGAGCGCTTGATCGCCCCTTCGCTCATCAGACAATTTGAGATAAGGCTATCGTCGGAGAAATCCCCCCATGCCCCCCTTTCCCAAAGGGGGGGTGGGGGGATTTAAAGGGAAGGGTGCCTGCCTGCGCCTGCCTCTGGCAGGCAGGCAGGGGGGTGGCGTTCCACTCAAAATCACTGTGGTGGAGTACTGGATGCGAACCCCTCAGCCCGCCGGGCCGCCTCGCTTAAAAGCAGATGGAGGAGGAAGGCGGCAACAAGGCTGGGGAGAGAGGCCCCCACCGAGGGGAGCTCCCGTTCGACGAGGTGATAGACCAGGACGCCGAAGAGCGCCCCAAAGAGGCCGGGGCTCCGAGAGTCACGCGCCATCGTTCCCTAGAAAATCACGACTAACGCCGCAACCGAGAGGAGGGTCTGGCCGAGGATCGTGAGGAGATCCCGGGCCACAGGGAGCGGGCGGACCTTCACCGCTGCCTTGGGGGGCACGATGACGGAATCGCCCGGCTCGATCTCCCGGAGCTTCACAAAGCCGACGTGGGCGGAACCATCGGCTTTCATCAGGTAGATCTCTTTCTTATCCGCCTCGGAGGTCAGCCCGCCTGCCCGCGTAAAATAGTAGTCCAAGTTCTGACCGGGTTTGTAGAGGATTGACGTGGGGTTCCGAACGCTCCCTATGACAACGACCGTGCTCGGAGGGGTCGGGACGAAGAGGGTATCGCCATCCTCCAGCACGATGTCATCGGGGGTGCCCTCCAGCATCTCCGGCTCCTGGAGCCTGATCACTACCCGCCCGAGCGTCACCCGGTCCGCCAGGGCATGGAGGAGCTCCCGCCGCTGGGCGAGGGCCTGCTGCTCGGCCGCCACGGCCTCCCGGTCGAGCCCCGAGACAACCACGGTTCCCGCCTGGGCTAAGAGCCGCTGCTCCTGGAGCTTGACGAACTCGTCGAGCTGCTCCTTTTCGATCCAGCGGACAGACTCCCGGCTGAAGACCGCCCCCTTGAGGAAGGCCTTCGCCGTAAAGCCCCCGGCCCGCCTGAGCACCGAGCTGAGCCGCTCGCCAGGGGTGATGGTGTACCGTCCCAGCCGTTTCACCTCGCCTTGCAGGGTGACCGTGGCCGGCCCTCGATGCTCGGACGTGACCGTGATCCGGTCGAGCGGTTGGAGCGCCACGTTCTGGTTTTCGTCCCCCATCCAGAGTTGCTTCAGATTGACCGCCACCACCTCCCGGGTGAGGTCCGGCTCCCGGAGCCGGACGATCTCCACTCGCTCCAGGTAGGCCTCAGGCAGGACCCGATCCGGCGGGAGGAGGTCCCGAAGGCGCATCCCGGGCTTCAGTTCATACTCCCCGGGATCCTTCACAAACCCCTCTAGGACCACGGTATTGTAGACCCGGGGATCAAGGGGAGGGACCTTCACGAGATCCCCATCCTGAAGTTCGATGTTCCCCGACTCCTGGGTCAGGTCCACATCGAGGATGACCCGTCGGGTAGAGGCTTCAACCCGCTCGATCTGGACCCGCTGGAGACGGGCGGTGGGGAGCGGCCCCCCGGCCATGGCGAGCAGATCCTTGACCCGGGTCGGCCCCTTCAGCTCATAGATGGCTGGCCGTTTCACCTCGCCCGTGATCGCGACTGTCGGACCGATCGGGGGGACGTAGATGACATCGCCCGATTGGAGTGGGTAGTCCCGGTACCCCTTTCCCTGAATGAAGAACTCGTAGAGATCAACCCCCCCGACCTCCTCGTGGTTCCGGAGGAGCCTGATCTCCCGGAGACTTCCCAGCTTCGTCGGGCCTCCTGCCACGTAGAGGGCGTTCGAGACCGTGGCTAACGAGCTTAAGGTATACCGGCCCGGCCGGGCCAGCTCCCCAACAACGGAGACGTGAATGGTCCGGAGGGGCCCCATCGTGATCGTGGCCTGGAAGCCTTTCAGGTACTGGGCCAGCTTCTTGGTGATCACCCGCTGGGCCTGGGCGAAGGTCAGGCCCCAGACGGGGAGGGACCCAACTTGGGGGAGGCGGATCTCCCCCGATGAGCTGATCGGAAGCGTAAACGTGTTCTCATGCAGACCCTCGAGGGCGATGACGAGATTATCGCCCGGGCCGAGGACGTACTCCGGCCCGACCGGCACATCCGTCAGGGGGGCAAAGGTGGAGGCCGGGGCGTGGAAGTGATCATAGCCAAACTGGGTGAGGTTTCGGGAGAGGGAGGGAGCAGGAGGAGGGGGGACCTCCTTGGAGAGGATCGGCGGGAGGGGAAGCGGTTGGAGAAAGGCCGCCTCAATCGGCGACTTCACCCCCCCTGGGAAGGCCGGGGCCCCCCGGGGATCGACGACGAAGCTTGAGGAGACAGCGGCCACCAGGCCGGCCTTGTTCTTGATCACGGCCGCGATGACGTTCTGCCCCTCCCGGATGAGCTCCTGATCCTGGAGGGGGGCCTGGGGGGTCCGGCCCTGTTGAATGGGAGCGACGCGACCCTGAGGGGACGCCTCAGGACCCGTTTTGGCCGTGCCGGGCACCGGCACCTGATAGCTTGCCCCCGAGGCCGTCACGGTGAAGGCGGCGGTCAGATCGACCCCGTTGACGAAGACCTGAAAGCTCCTGACATCAATCCCGGCCCCCCTATCGCTGAAGGTGATGGAGATCCGCGGCGTCTTCGTGGGGATGACTGACCCATCGGCCGGCTCCACAATGGTGATGGTCGGGGGGGAGGCCCCGCCGGCCCGATCTTGGGTAGTGGAGGGAAGCTGCCCTGTCCTGAACTGGTCACCCAAAGGCAAGAAGCTTCTATCCTCCTGCTGGGCGGCGGCCGCTCCGACGAAGATGACAACGGTCAGGATCACCGCGACAAGGGATCCAAAGACACACGTGGCCCCTGGGATCTTTCGCATCCTCATCACCTCACCTCCGGGAATTCCCTCGCTGGATTCGGTCCTTCAAGCGCACAAACCATCCGCCCAGATGATCCGCTCCTCCTCCGATTTTGCCGTAATGGGATTGGTTTCTACATTATCCATCATCTGTATGAGGCCGCCTCGCCAGAAACCTGCGTATGAAAGCCTTTAAGCTTCTCTCCCCTAAGTCCTCTTGGCGCTTCTCCTTATAA
>JACQHM010000023.1 GCA_016199025.1 Candidatus Methylomirabilota bacterium
ACCGATGCGTCCATGGGCCCCTCCATCGACAAGATCCGGGAGTTCGAGCCGATCGAGGACCTGCCGGAAGAGGTCCCGGCCGTAGCCGCCGGGAAGCGGTGAGGCCAACCTCCTCCTCCGTTCGACGTTAGGGCCATCGTCGCCTAGCACGATCTTGTACGCCTTCTCGGGTATCATCTCTAGCCTGAGAAGGCACTTCTTTCGGTGGTTCGAAGGCTCCTAAATTCTATTGACAGGCTTGGCCGGTCTAGGTACGCTAAATCGGACCGTTTTCCAGAGGGGAGCCGATGATCAAGAGCCTGGAGTGGATCGAGGGGGGGATCCGGATCTTAGACCAAACCCACCTCCCCCATGAGGAGGTTTATGTGGAGTGCCGGGATGTCTCCTCCATCGCCGAGGCGATCAGGTCCATGCGGATCCGGGGGGCGCCGGCCATCGGCGTCGCGGCGGCGGCCGCCATGGCGCTAGGCGCCCAGACGATCCAGGAGCAGACCTTCGAGGCCTTCTCCACGAAGCTTTCGGCCCTGGGGGAGGACCTGGCCAAGGCCAGGCCCACTGCTGTGAACCTGAAGTGGGGGATCGAGCGGATGAAGCAGGCCGCCCTCAAGTCCAGGGACCTGCCACTCCCTGCTTTGAAAGAAGCCCTCGTCGCGGAGGCAAAGGCCATCCTCGAAGAAGACATCCGGATCAACCAGGCCATCGGGGCAAAAGGGCAGGTCCTGATCCAGGACGGGAGTCGGATCCTGACCCACTGTAACACCGGCTCTCTTGCCACGGCTGGCTACGGGACGGCCCTGGGGGTGATCCGATCGGCCAAAGCGTCGGGGAAGCGGATCGAAGTTCTCGCCAACGAGACCCGTCCCTTCCTCCAGGGAGCCCGTCTGACGGCCTGGGAGCTCTTGAAGGAGGGCATCCCCTTCTCCCTCATCACCGACAGCATGGCCGGCTCGTTTATGCATCGAGGGATGGTCGATCTCGTCCTTGTGGGGGCGGACCGGATCGCAGCAAACGGCGATGTCGCCAACAAGATCGGGACGTACACGTTAGCGGTCCTCGCCAAAGAGCACGGCATCCCCTTCTACGTCGCCGCCCCCCTCTCCACGCTGGACCTGACGCTTCAGAGCGGTGACGAGATCCCCATTGAGGAGCGAAGCCCCGAGGAGGTCACCCACATCGGTGGGAGATCCATTGCCCCTCCGGGGATCACGGCGAAGAACCCCGCCTTTGACATCACGCCGGCCAGGTACGTGACTGCCATGATCACTGAACGGGGAATCGCGTATCCACCTTACAAAGAGAGCCTCCGCCGATTGGTTGAACGGTAGCGCACCCATCGGCAAGAGGGTCAAGGGCCATCGTAGGGGAGGGCTTTATGCCCTCCCGAAATGGGCGGGGATCAACCCCGCCCCTACAAGCCTTCTGCCTTTGGAACGTGAGATGGCTGGCGAAAAGATCCTGGTCGTTGAGGACGAGCCGCTGATCACCCAGATGCTGGGGGATCTGTTCGGGCCCCTGGCCTTCGAGGTTCTGATCGCCCACAATGGGGTGGAGGCGCTGGAGCTGGCCTGGGAGAAGGAGCCGGACCTTATCCTCCTGGATATCATGATGCCGAAGATCGACGGCTTCGAGGTCGCGAAGATTCTCAAAGAGAACCCCAAGACCCGCCACATCCCCATCATCTTCCTGACCGCCAAGGTCGGCATCGAGGACAAGATCCGGGGCTTCCAACTGGGGGCCGACGACTACATCACCAAGCCCTTCCAGCCCCAGGAGCTTCTCGCCCGCATCCAGGGTGTCCTACGGAGGGTCAAACCCGAGAAGGAAGAGACGCCCGGGATGAAGGGAAGCCTGAAGGTGATGAGCCTCCCGAATCTCCTCCAACTGTTAGAGATCGAGCGGAAGAGCGGGGTGCTCACCCTGGTCAAGGGCGAGGAACGGGGTCTCTTGTACCTCCGTGAAGGAAGGATCGTCAACGCCATCCTGGGAAGGCTTCGGGGCGAGGTCGCCGTCTACCGGCTCCTCTCCTGGGAAGAAGGGGAGTTCGAGCTGGATCCTTCCCCAACCGCCGGCCCCCCGGAGGCCCAAGTGACCGCCTCCACCCAACAACTGATCATGGAAGGGATGCGGCGGAAGGACGAGGTGGAAAACCTCAGGGCAAAACTCCCCCCTTTAAGCTCCCGCCTGAAGGTAAGTCCAAAGCTCTACACCCTCCTCCAAGGGAAGCCCCTGACCCCCGACCTCCAGGCGTTCTTGAGCCTTGTGGACGGACGCCGGACCATCGAACAAGTCATCGAGGCAAGTGGCCTCGATAGGCTCCAGGCCCTGGAGGACATCGCGAGGCTCTTTGCCAAGGGGATGTTAGAACGAACCGAGTAGGACAAGGATGAAGAGTACCCGCCTCTGCCTCCTGATCCTCCTCATCCTCGACCTCCAGGTTTTCCCAGGGAACGCCGCTCCCCTCCCACCGGATGCCTGGGAGGTGATCGTGGCGAAGGTCGGCTCCGGCGATCTCCAGGAGGCCGTCCGGGCCCTCGAAGCCCTCGACCGAACCTCCCTCTCTTCCTCCCAGCGTCTCAAAGCCTCCTTTCTCCAAGGGTATCTCCTCACAAAGCTCGAACGCTTCGAAGAGGCGATCCCCTCCTTGGAAGAGGCCGTTGCTCGAGACACCCTCTTCTCCGATTACGCCCTCTACGCCCTCGCCCAGTGCTTTCGGAAGCTTCAGAGGATGGAACCGCTCGTCTCGGCCCTGGCCAGGCTGTTAAGTGAGCAGCCGAAAAGCCTCCTGGCCGAGCGGGCCAGGTTCGAACTGGCTGAAGCTTATACCACCCTGAAAGAGTTCGGCCAAGCGGAGCTGGCCTACTTTGACTACCTCACCCTACATCCCAGCTCCCCTCGAAGAAACGCCGCCCTCCTCGCCCTTGCAGAGCTCTACCGTGCAACCAACAGGCCTGTGGAGGCCGAAGAGATCCTCCGACAGCTCTGGGTAAAAGACCCGGCCAGCTCCGAGGCCAAGAAGGCAGAGGCCCTCCTGAAGGAGCTTCCCTCCCCGAAGCCCTTTACCCAAGAGGAACGCTTCCAGCGGGCTGTGGCCCTGCACCAAGCCGGCCTGTACCAGGAGGCCCTGACCGAGCTTCAATCCATCGCTACCGAAAGCTCCCCTTTCTCCCGACAGGCCCGCCTCTTGATCGGTCTTGGACGTTTTCATCTCAGGACCTATCATGAGGCGATCGAGGCCTTCACCCCCCTGGCCGAGGGGGACTCCTCCTTCCAACTGGAGGCCCTGTACTGGCTCGGGAGGAGCTTCGACCGTCTCGGGGAGCGAGAGAAGGCCCTGGCCACGTGGGAGCGCCTGGCCGCCTCCTCCCCGAAGAGCCAGTGGGCCGACGATGCCCTCTACTGGAGCGCCCTGACCTACGAGGAGGAAGGAAAACCCGAAGAGGCCCTGAAGGCCTACGGAAGACTCATCGCCGACCTTCGAGAAAGTGAGCTCTTCGAGGCCGCCCTCTGGAGGCGGGGATGGCTTCGCGCCAAACAGAAGACGTATCAAGAAGCCCTCACCGATCTCCGGTACCTCTCGACACGCCAGGCTTCACCTTTCAAGGACCAGGCCCTCTACTGGCAGGGAAGGATCCAGGAACAACTGGGAGACCTGAAAGAGGCCACCACAGCCTACGATGACCTCCTCAGGAACTCCCCCGATCACTACTATGCCAGGATGGCCCGGGAGCGGTTACACACGCTTTTGCCGGTGGAAGGAACGCCTTCAATGACCACCTCCTCTCGTCCGAGGCCGGCGGTGGTCCCGCCTCCCTCCCATCGCTCCCCCCTGACGAAGGCCCGGGAACTTCGGTCGCTTGCCCTGAAGGAAGAAGCCTCTCAGGAGTACTGGGAGCTGGTCCGCACGGCTCCTGAAGACCTCGGCCTCCTCGCCGAGGCCGCCAGCTTCTTCGAGGAGGCTGGACGACCCGAGAAGGCCCTTTCGCTCGCCAAGCGGATCTTACGGCCTCTCTACCTTCAACAAAAGAGAGAGCCGATCCCCAACTACTGGACCCTCCTCTTCCCTTTGGGGTATTTCGAGCTGGTCAAGGAGCAGGCCGCCGCCACGGCCCTCGACCCCTACCTTCTCTTGGCCATCATCCGGGAGGAGAGCACCTTCGAGAAAGGGGCTGTCTCCAGGGCGGGGGCCAGAGGGCTGATGCAGCTCCTCCCCGCAACGGCTAGGGAGGTGGCTCAGGAACTGAAGCTGAACGAGGTTGCACGGGATGGACTGGATATCCCCTCCATCAATATCACCCTGGGCACGAGATACCTCGCCAAGCTCCTCCAAGAGTTCGGCGACCTGGTCCACACGTTAGCCGCCTACAACGCCGGCCCTCAGGTGGTGAGGCAGTGGCTTGCCCGGTTCGGCCCCCTCCCTGTTGAAATGTTCGTCGAGGAGATCCCTTTCCAGGAAACCAGGAACTACGTGAAGCGCGTCCTCGGGAGCTACGATCGCTATCGGGCCCTGTATAGGCCTGAATCGCCAACCCCTTGACTCCTGCCCCTTGATCTTCACCGGCCTTTTGACTCCTTCCGTTCCTTGTGCTATTTTGTAAGCACTCAGCTTTCAGCCATCAGCGGTCAGCCAAACTCTGAACAGTGACTGGGGACTAGTGGCAGTGAGATGCTGACAGGCAAAGAGATCGTCTTAGGGGTGACGGGGTCCATCGCCGCCTACAAAGCGGTGGAACTCCTCCGCGAACTCATCAAGCGGGAGGCCTCCGTCACCGTTGTCATGACAGAAGGGGCGAGGCAGTTCATCACCCCCCTGACCTTCGCCACCCTCTCGAAGCGCCCGGTCCTGACCGATCTTTTCACCCTGGACTATCACTCCAGGATCGCCCATCTCTCGACGGCCGAAGGGGCCGATCTCCTCCTCGTGGCGCCGGCGACGGCCAACATCCTGGGGAAGTTCGCCAACGGCCTCGCCGACGACCTGCTGACCAATCTTTTCCTGGCAGCTCACGTTCCTATCGTCATTGCCCCGGCCATGGATCTGCACATGTGGCAGCATCCTGCGGTCCAAGAGAATGTGAGAACGCTCCAGGCGCGAGGCATCCGGTTCGTCGGCCCTGAGATCGGCGAGCTGGCTTCAGGCCTGTACGGCCCTGGACGGCTGGCTGAGATCTTGGAGATCATCCGGGCCATCGAAGCGATCCTCGTCAGCCCTCAGGATCTTGTCGGCATGGTGGTCCTTGTCACCGCCGGCCCTACGCAGGAGCCTCTCGACCCTGTCCGTTACGTTTCGAACCGTTCTTCCGGGAAGATGGGGTACGCCATCGCCGAGGCGGCTTTAGCCCGTGGGGCAAAGGTCATCCTGGTCAGCGGGCCAACATCCTTAAAGCCGCCCTCCAGCGTCGAAACGAGCTTCGTGCAGACAGCCGAGGAGATGCGGGAGGCGGTCTTGAAACACCTCCCCGAGGCGACCATCATCATCAAGGCGGCGGCTGTCGCCGACTACCGGCCGGTTCGGGTGCTCCCTTCCAAGCTCAAGAAGACAGGGGAACCCCTCACCCTGGAACTCATCCCCACCCCTGACATCCTGGAGGAGCTGGGGAAGAAGAAAGAGGGGCGGATCCTGGTCGGCTTTGCCGCCGAGACGGAGAACGTGATCGAACATGCCAGGGAGAAACTCTCAAAGAAGAACCTCGACTTCGTCGTCGCCAACGACGTGACAAAGGAAGGATCGGGGTTCGCCTCGGAGACGAATCTGGTGACGATCCTGGATCGGGAAGGTCACGTCGAGGAGCTGCCGCTCCTTTCAAAAAAGGAGGTTGCCCATCGGATCCTGGATCGGGTCGTTGCCCTCTTACAGAAACGCCGAGGAGGGTAGATGGAACGGAAAGAGGGTTCCGGGGATCCCCGGCAGGAGCTTAAGTCGTTGGTCCATGAGGTCCGGGAGCATCTTCAGCTCCAGATGGAGTTTGGCTTAGATTATCTGACGATCTCCAGAGCGGAACCCGAGACTGGTCCACCACCCTTGGACCTGGGGGTGTCACCCTACCCGTGGATGAGGCCAGGCGCACCGCGACCAACGCTCCAGGAGGTCCGAGAGATCCTGGGGGAGTGCACGAGGTGCAAACTCCACAAAGGAAGGAAGCACATTGTCTTCGGGACCGGGAATCCTCAGGCGGATCTGGTCTTCGTCGGCGAGGGACCTGGAGCCGATGAGGATGAGCAGGGGGAACCCTTCGTCGGGCGGGCAGGGCAGCTCTTGACGCGGATGATCGAGGCCATCGGTCTCAAGCGGGATGAAACCTACATTTGCAATATCATCAAGTGCAGGCCTCCGGGAAACCGGGCTCCGGAGCCAGACGAGATCGCCACCTGCGAGCCGTTCCTGATCGGCCAACTGAAAGCGATCCAACCGAAGCTCATCTGTGCCCTGGGAGGCGTCGCTGCCCAGACGCTTTTAAAAACCAAGGAGCCGATCTCCAAGCTTCGGGGACGCTTCTTCGACTACCAGGGGATCCCGCTCCTCCCCACCTTCCATCCGGCCTATCTCTTAAGGAACCCCCATGAGAAGAAGACGGCCTGGGAGGATCTTAAGCTCCTCAAGCAGGCCTATGAACGGGTTACCGGACGGAAGCTTTAACTAGTTCTACCAGGTCTTACGGAAGAAGGGCGTGAGGGGCCGTCTCACGTCGAAGCGGGAAAGTCCCGCCTCTTTCGCGACGCTGACGGCTTCCTCGTAGTCTTCCCGGCTAATCCCCCGGTTGATCTCGGCATACTTCTCGAAGCCTACCTGTCCAGCCGGATGATACTGATCCATCAGGTTCACGTAAGCATAGGGGGAGAGCTCCTCGGCCAGGAACCGCATGATCTCCCGTGTTCCGGCGATGCCTCCCGGCATAATGAGATGTCGGACCAAAAGGCCCCGCCGGGCCAGCCCATTTTCGTCGAAGACCAGATCCCCGACCTGCCGATGCATCTCCTGGATGGCCTGCCTGGCCGCCTCCGGGTAGTCCTTCGCCTTGACGTATTTCTTGGCCATCTCGGGATCCCAGAACTTGAAGTCAGGCATGTAGATGTCCACAATCCCGTCCATCAGGTGGAGGCTATCCAAGGAATCATAGGCCGACGTATTGTA
>JACQHM010000206.1 GCA_016199025.1 Candidatus Methylomirabilota bacterium
CCGATCTCCAGGATGGAGATGTCGAAGGTCCCGCCCCCGAGGTCGAAGACGGCGATCTTCCCTTCCTTCTTCTTGTCCAGGCCGTAGGCCAGGGCCGCCGCCGTCGGCTCATTGACGATCCGGAGGACCTCCAGGCCGGCGATCTTGCCGGCATCCTTGGTCGCCTGGCGCTGGGAGTCGTTGAAGTAGGCCGGGACCGTGATGACAGCCTGGGTGATCTTCTCGCCCAGGTAGGCCTCGGCGTCGGTCTTCAACTTCTGGAGGATCTTGGCCGAGATCTCCGGTGGGGAGAACTGCTTATTCACCGATGGGAGCTCTACCCGAGCGTCCCCGTTCGCGGCCTTCGCCACCTTATACGGGACCAGCTTGATCTCCTGCTGAACCTCATCAAAGCGACGCCCCATGAAGCGTTTGATGGAGAAGATGGTGTTCTCAGGGTTGACGATGGCCTGGCGCTTAGCCACCTGGCCGACCAGTTGCTCACCGTCTTTCGTAAAGGCGACGACGGAAGGGGTGAGGCGGCCTCCCTCAGCATTGGGGATGACGACTGGATCTCCCCCCTCCATCACGGCGACGACGGAGTTCGTCGTGCCCAGGTCAATACCGATCACTTTTGCCACTTCGATCCTCCTATCTCTCCTGAAGCGAACATGCAAACGATGCGTGGGTTCGATGCTCGTCTAAGCGACCTCGATTTTGATCTCCTTGGGCTTGGCCCCTTCCTTTTTGGGAAGCTTGATCTCTAGGAGGCCGTCCTTATAGGTGGCCTTCACCGTGTTGGCATCAACCACCGAAGGAAGTTCCAGGGCCCGCTGGAAGCTGCCATAGCTCCGCTCCAGGCGATAATAGCCCTGCTCGTTGACCTCCGCCTCCTGCTTCCGCTCCCCCTTCAGGGTCAAGGTGTTGCCCACGATGGAGATCTCCACCTCCTCCGGCTTCACCCCGGGGAGTTCGGCCTTGACGACAAGGGCGTCCTTGGTCTCGTAGATGTCCACAGCCGGCGCCCAGGCCGCCTGGGCAAGGCCAGTCGAGGTCCGGCCGAAGAAGGTATCCATGAGCCGGTCCATCTCCCGGCGGAAGTCGAAGAGGTCAGCGAATGGATCCCACCGGCTCACCGCGCCGCGGGGCTTCCACCGTTCCAGCGCCATGGCTCTTCACCTCCTTTCCTTTGTCGATAGAACCTATCCGACCAGGACGGGTTTCTCGTCTTCGATGAACTCGTCCAATCTCTCGAAGGGCCTCTCTTTCGTGCCGTACAGGGCGATGGAGAGGGCATCCTCGATCCTGTTCACCAAATGGAACGTCATCCCCCGGCGGATCGCCTCGGGGATATCCTCCATAAGGTTCTTCCTGTTCCGCTCAGGGAGGATGACCTCCTGGATCCCGGCCCGCCGGGCGGCCAGGACCTTTTCCTTGATCCCGCCCACGGGGAGGATCTGGCCGGAGAGGGTGATCTCCCCGGTCATGGCGACTTCCCGGACCTTTCGGCCGGTCAAAAGGGAGACGAGGGTCACAACCATCGTGATCCCGGCCGACGGACCATCCTTGGGGATCGCCCCCTCCGGGACATGGAGGTGGATATCGTACTCACTGTAGAAGTTCTCATCGATCCCCAGGTCTTTCGCATGGGCCCGGACCCAGGAGATGGCCGCCTGGGCTGACTCTTTCATGACCTCCCCCAGATGGCCGGTGAGGGTCAAGGTTTTGCCTCCTTTCATCTTCGTCGCCTCGATGAAGAGGAGATCGCCCCCCGCCGGGGTCCAGGCAAGGCCGATGGCCACGCCAGGAACCTGGACCCGGCTTTTCGCCTCCTCCGCGAAGAACCGGGGGGCGCCGAGGAACCCCTCGACCAGCTCGGGCGTCACCTCTACCGGCTCATCCTTCCCCTCGGCCACCTTCTTCGTGACCTTCCTGAAGATCGACGCGATTTCCCGTTCCAGGTTCCGGAGGCCTGCCTCCCGGGTGTACTCCCGAATGAGCTTGACCACGGCCAGGTCGGCGAAGATGATCTGCCCGTGAAGGTTGAGGCCATGCTCGTGAGCCTGCTTCGGGATCAGGTGTCGTTTCGCGATCTCCAGCTTCTCCGCCTCGGTATAGCCAGGGAGCTCGATCACCTCCATCCGGTCCCGGAGGGCAGGAGGAACCGGGTCCAGGATGTTGGCCGTGCAGATGAAGAGGACCTTGGAGAGGTCGAAGGGGAGATCGATGTAGTGGTCCCGGAAGGCATGATTCTGTTCCGGGTCTAAAACCTCCAAGAGAGCGGAGGCGGGATCCCCTCGAAAATCCATCCCCAGCTTGTCCACCTCGTCTAACATGAAAACAGGGTTTTTGGTCTCGGCCCGCCTGATCCCTTGGATGATCTGGCCGGGGAGGGATCCGATGTAGGTCCGCCGGTGCCCGCGGATCTCCGCCTCGTCCCGCATCCCACCCAAGGAGATCCGGACGAACCGTCGGCCTAGGGCCTTAGCGATGGAACGCCCGAGGGAGGTCTTCCCCACACCCGGAGGCCCGACAAAGCAGAGGATCGGGTTCCTTGTCTTGGGGTTCAGCTTCCGGACAGCCAGATACTCTAAGATCCTCTCCTTGACTTTCTCCAGGCCGTAATGATCCTCGTCCAGCACCCCCCTCGCCTTCAAGAGATCAATCTCCTCGGTGGTCTCCTTAGACCAGGGGAGGGCAATCAGCCAGTCAAGGTAGGTCCGGCTGACGGTATACTCGGCCGCCTGGGGGGGGATCTTCGCCAACCGGTCCAGCTCCCTGAGGGCCTCTTTCTTCGCCTCCTCCAGCATCCCGGCCGCCTCAATCTTCTGGCGGAGCTCATCGATCTCCTGGGTCCGTTCGTCCGTCTCTCCCAGTTCTCGCTGGATCGCCTTCAGTTGCTCCCGGAGGTAATATTCCCGCTGGGTCTTCCCCACCTCCGATTGGACCTGGGATTGGATCTTCGACCCCAGCTCTGCCACCTGAAGCTCCTTCGTCAGGAGGGAGAGGAGAAGGCGGAGGCGCGCCTTGAGATCAAGGGTTTCCAGGATCTCCTGTTTCGCAGCGGTGGAGAGGGAGGGGAGATTGGCCGCAATGAAATCAATAGCCTCTTCAGGATCGGTCGTGTTCGATGTCACCCCCTGGAGCTCGTCTGGGAGCGAATGGGAGAGGGCAACGATCCGCTGGAATAGGTGGATAACATTCCGGAACAAGGCCTCCACCTCCACGTCCTGTTCGCCAGGTTCTGGTCTCATGATCCTGACCTTCGCCTGGAGGAAAGGCTCCGTCTGGACGACCTCGTCGATCTTAAACCGGTAGAGGCCTTGGACGATGATATTCAAACCCCCGGTGGGGAGCCGGAACATCCTTAAGATGGAAGCAGCCGTCCCGATCTGGTGGAGGTCTAAAGCCTTAGGGTCCTCGACCCCTGGATCTCGCTGGGCGACGACACCGATGGTCTTGTCGGCTCCCATGGCCTGTTCAACGAGCCTAACCGAGCGTTCCCGACCGATCGCCAAAGGGAGGACAGCGTTGGGAAAAAGGACTGAATCCCTCAAAGGAAGGATCGGGAGCTCCTCGAAAGAATTGATCGGTTCCGGTGTTGCTTGATGGGTTTCGTACACGTTGACCTCTTTCTTCATGAGTTTAGCCATCGTTCGTGTTCAACCACTCTATAAGATAAGACTTGAGTCTCGATTTGTCAAGATCTTTTAGTGAGAAATTCACAAATATTGATTCTTAAGGCCCTGCTTGAAAGTGCTTGACAATGCTTCGATTTCCCTCTAGTGTGGAGGCATTGAGGTTTTGGCCATGCTCAAAGGCAGAAAATTCTTGAAAATCCTATGGTTGGCTCTTTACGGTCTCTTCTTTCTGAGTCTAGGTATCTATCTCCATGCCAGCCTTGTCGCTGCCCCCACCCCGTTGAGGGTCACTTCCCCTGCAAAAAAAGAGGTTCTGGTTCCGGATCGGGGGAGCTCGGCCGCCCAAGGTGCCTTTGTCAAAGTGGCCGAGCAGGTCACCCCTGCCGTCGTCAATATTAGTACGGTCTCGACCAGGAAGGGGAAACCTCCCGGCAATCTTTTCCGGCCGTTTGGCAGTGACCCTTTCTTCCACGACTTCTTCGACCGCTTCTTCGAAGGACGCCCGAAGGGCCACCGTCAGATGAGCTTAGGGTCAGGGCTGATTGTGGATCGAGCGGGCTATATCCTGACAAACAACCACGTCATCAAGGATGCCGATGAGATCACGGTGAAGCTGGCGAATCAACAGGAGTACAAGGGAAGAGTGATCGGGACCGATCCCAAGACCGACCTGGCAGTCATCAGAATCGTCGTCAAAGAGGACCTCCCGGTGGCCGACCTTGGGGATTCCGATAGGTTACGGGTCGGGGAGTGGGCGATCGCCATCGGCAATCCCTTTGGATTGGACCACACGGTCACGGTGGGGGTCATTAGCGCCACGGGCCGCTCCGACGTCGGGATCGCCACCTACGAGAACTTCATCCAGACCGATGCTTCTATTAATCCGGGGAACTCCGGGGGGCCGCTTCTGAACATTAAAGGGGAGGTCATCGGGATTAACACGGCCATCGTGGCCTCCGGCCAGGGGATCGGCTTTGCTATCCCTATCAATATGGCCAGGAAGATCGTCGATGACCTGGTGAAAAAGGGGAAAGTGACCAGGGGATGGCTTGGAGTGGGGATTCAGCCCTTGACCCCTGAGCTCTCCCACTCCTTCAACCTCCCTTCCGTCAGTGAAGGGGTCCTGGTCAACCGGATCATGCCCCAGAGCCCGGCTGAAGCTGCCGGTCTCCGGGAAGGTGATGTCATCACCACCCTCGACGGGCAGAAGATCATCGACCCTCGACAGCTTCAGCGGATGGCGGCGGACCTTTCTGTGGGAAAGGTGGTCGAGGTTCAAGTCCTCAGGGAGGGGAAACCGCTGCAGGTGAGACTCAGAGTGGGTGAACTCCCCCCTTGAGTCTTGAGGGGGGATTTCATCCCCCCTCAACGGCGCTGTCAGCAAAGCTGAGTCTCGCCGCGCCAAGCGCGGCTCGACCTTTAGCAGCGCCTGCTCCCCCCTAGAAGATGATGGAACAGACATTTAGTTATATCGTCGTCTTGATCACGACAAACTCACCTGAGGAGGCGGAGAAGATCGGGAAGGCTCTTGTTCGCGAGAAGCTGGCCGCCTGTGCGAACATCGTCAAAGAGATCCGCTCCTTTTTCTTCTGGCAGGGGCAGTTGGAGGACGAGCGGGAGGCCCTCATCATTGTCAGAACGAAAGCCTCTCTCTTTCCCTCCCTTGTCGAAACGGTGAAGGCCCTCCATTCCTATACCGTCCCTGAGATTATCGCCCTTCCCATCCTGACCGGCTCCGAGAGCTACCTCCGGTGGATTCATGACGTCACCTCCTCGCCCATTGTCCCTTGACCCTTTCATGGCTCGTTTCGCCGTCGTGTTGGGAGGCGGGGCGGCAAGGGGGGCAGCCCACCTGGGTGTCCTCCGGGCCCTCGTTGAGTCGAGTCTTATGCCCGACCTGATCGTGGGGGTCAGCATCGGGGCTATCGTCGGTGCTGCCTACTGTAAAGGAGAGGATCCACGGGATGCCTTAGGGAGACTTCGCTCCTTCTCTAGGGACCTTCAGAGTGGGTTAGCGAATCTCCCCAAATGGGTACGCTTCAAGCGGGCCCTCCAGCTCTTTTCCTACGAGACCCGTCGAGGTTTCTTGGAAGACGTCCTCGGCTTAAGAGGCTTGACCTTTGCCCACCTGAAGACCCCTCTCCTCGTCACCGCCACCTGCCTCTTCCCGCTCAAACGGGCGGTTTTTGGCTTGAAAAGCGATGACTCTGTCGTCGAGGCAGTCCTCGCCAGCACGGCTCTCCCTTCCAGGTTCCCGATCAACGTTGCCGGACGTCCCTACCTCGATGGGGGCTTGACCGGAAATCTTCCCACGCTAGTCGCTGCTCGGGCCGGCGCTAGGGTCATCCTTGCTGTCAGTGTGGGGTTTCTCTTTCGAAGAAGGGAAGGACCTCCTTTTCTCTTTCCCTGGAAGTTCGTGGACACCCTTGGGAAGATCCAGATGCGCCTTGAAGCCAACGTTTCGAGGAAATCGGGGAGGGTCGTCCTGGAGCTGCCGATCCACGAGGCTGAAGGTGAGAGCGTCCTGGCGTTTGAAAAACTTGACAAACTGGAAGAAGCAGGATATAAGGCATGTTTGAATTGTGTGCCTGTTCTGGCAGGGGCCCTCGAAAAGAGCCAGTAGTCTCCATTTCTGGCACGACATCTGCGGAGCTCAGCTATAAATCCTGTGATAGGAGGACAAGATGGGGCAAAAGCTCTTCAAAAGGCCTCTCACAAAGGTCGGCCTCGCTGGGACGTCCTTCCTCTTCGGCTTGGCCGTGTTCCTTCCCCTTCATCACCTCGACGCCTTGAGAAGCGCCGCTGCCGCCCTCCCTTCTGAAGTTCCCCCCTCCCAAGACCAAAAGGACCGGGCAAGGATCCTGCTTGAGGAAATCGCCAAGCTGGAAGCGATGGCGGAAGAAAAGGCCCAGCTTCAGACCGATCCTGCTCTCCCTGAGGAGGGTGAGGAGGAGCCTGGATTGAAGGAAGAGGCCCCTGCCCTGGTGAGCCCGGAGGACGAGGAGGTCCTTAAAGAAGAGCAGGCGGCCCGTTCGGCCATCCAGGAACCGGAGGAGGTCTCTGACGTCCCCATCGTCTTCAATGAGAAGGTCAGGGCCTATCTCCGCCTCTTTCAGACCTCCAAGCGGGGGGTCATCTCCAGGGCCTTCGGGCGGGCCGAGCAATACCTGGGCATGATGAAACAGATCTTCAAAGAGAAGGGACTCCCAGAGGACCTGATCAACCTGGCCTTCATCGAGAGCGCCTTCAATCCCTGGGCCACGTCAAAGGCGAAAGCCGCTGGCATCTGGCAGTTCATCGAATCGACGGCGAGGCGCTATGGCCTCAAGGTCAGCTACTGGATCGACGAGCGGCGGGATCCGGAAAAGGCCACCCGGGCGGCGGCTGAGTATTTACGCGAGCTGTACGACATGTTCAAGTCCTGGCCTCTTGCTTTGGCGGCCTACAACGCGGGGGAGGGAAAGGTCCAGGCGGCCATAGAACGCCAAAGGATCGGCAACTTCTGGGCCCTCCGGCTCCCGAAAGAAACCCAGTTGTTCGTGCCGGCCTTTATGGCGATGACGATCATCGCAAAGGACCCTGAGCGCTATGGGTTCTCCCTTCCCTTGGAGAAGCTGTGGGAGCCGGACCGGGTACGGGTTCACGGGCCGACAGATTTAAGGCTCATCGCTCGAGGGGCCGGGACCTCCTTGGAAGTAATCCGCGCCTTGAACCCCGAGCTTCACCGAGGGGTCACTCCCCCGTTTACCGCTTCCTACGCAGTGAGGCTCCCTCCCGGCAGCAAGGATGATGTCCTTCAAGCCCTCGCGAGGGTTCCGAAGGAGCGCCGCGCCCTGTGGGCGACGTACCAGGCACGGAAAGGGGATACCCTGGCGGGGATCGCCAAACGCCATCAGGTACCGCTTCCCATCCTGGCCGAGCTGAACGGAATGGGGTCCGGCCAGCGACCGAAGACGGGGAGCACCCTCCGTCTCCCCATCCCGGCCCGCGTGGCCTTCACAAAGATCTGGGAGCCTTCCGTGCCAAGCTTTGCCTCTGATGAGGCGAAGCCAGTCAGACTCTCCCGGCGGATAACCCACCACCGGGTGAGGAGGGGAGATACCCTCTGGCGGATCACCAGGGCTTACGATGTGAGTCTGGAGGATCTGTCCCGGTGGAACGACCTAAAAACCGATGACTCCCTTCGCCCCGGCCAGATCCTTCTGGTGGCCGCCCCTTCCCAAGCGGTCGAGATCCCAAGCCCTTCCAAGGCTCCCACCCTCATCGAATCCAGGCAGGTGATCAAGTACAAGGTGAAGCGGGGGGATACCCTATGGGAGATCGCCAGCTCGTATGGGGTCACCGTTGCGGAGCTTCGGCACTGGAACAAGCTGACCTCCAGGAGCAGGATCAGGCCAGGTCAGGTGCTCCGGATCCTCCCGGGGAAGAGCCTCTAGCCTTCGCGTCATCGTTCCATCGTGTTCAGGGTCCTCGTCGTTCGGGCAAGGGCCTTTTCTCTTTCGCTGGGAAGATTTCTCCCCCTGCCTCTCCTTCGCCTTTCCAGAGACTTTTGGGATTGACACAAAGGCCGTTTCAAGTTATAAGCGGTCTGAGACTTCCTCGTAATTGTGCTGGCCTCGAGATGATCCCGCTAAGAAATCTCTGTTTGCAGAAGGGGTCGGAGGTTCAGCCCTAAGATCAGGTCCCTGTCTAGGACCGGCCCGAAGGTCCTTATCAGTAGAGGGGGTTTCAAAAAGGGGGGGAGCATCGTCCGGGTCCTATCTTGGTTGAATTCTCAGCCCTTAACGCGAGGAGGGTTCGACCCATGAGCCTGCCAGTGTTGGCTGTTGTGTTCTTGTTGTGGATTGGGATCGGCTACCGGCTCTACAGCCGGTTCGTCGCCCGCCAGTACCGCCTGGATAAGAA
>JACQHM010000209.1 GCA_016199025.1 Candidatus Methylomirabilota bacterium
CAACAGGCCGAGGCGTTAGGTTATGACAGCCTCTGGGTGACGGAGCGGCTCCTCTATCCGGTGAACCCCCAGACGCCGTACCCGGCGACGCCGGACGGGTCGCTTCCAGAGGCCTTTAAATACAACCTCGACCCGGTGGAGACCTTAACCTTCGTCGCGGCGCACACCAAGCGGATTGTCTTGGGGACCAGCGTCCTGGATATGCCGTACTACAATCCGGTGATGCTGGCCCGCCGCCTGACGACCCTGGACGTGCTGTCCGGGGGACGGCTGCGCATCGGCTTGGGGCAGGGCTGGTCGAAGGACGAGTACGACGCGGTCGGGGCAATGTTCCAAGGACGTGGTCAGCGGGCCGATGAGTTCCTCCAGGTGCTCAAGGCCATCTGGATGACCAATCCCGTCGAGTTCCACGGGAAGTTTTTTCACGTCCCCAAGTCTATTATCCAGCCGAAGCCCCTCCAGAAACCGCATCCCCCGATCTACCTGGCCGCTTATAGCCCGACTGCCCTGAAGCGGGTGGCGAGGATGGCCGATGGCTGGCACCCGGTCGGGGTGCCGATGGACGGGATGGCTCAGATGATCGAGGGTCTGAAAGGGATGGCAAAGGCCGAGGGGCGGGATCCCTCCACGCTTCAGGTGGTGGTGCGGGCCAATCTCAAAGTGACCGAACAGCCGATGGGGAAAGAGCGCTGGCTCTTCAGCGGCAGCCTGGACCAGATTAAAGAGGATATCGCCGGCTGTCGAATGCTGGGCGTCCACGAGATCTGTTTCGACCCGACCTTCTCCCCGGACGGCCAGTCGTTGGATCGGTTCCTCACTCGGATGGAGCAGATCCGCGGGCTGATCTAGCTGGGTCATCTCTCCAGGGGTGCGACCTCCACCAGGGCTTCGTAGGCGGCCTGGCCGTTCGGGGGGGAGAGGACGCGGGTGAGTTCCACCGGAAGGGAGGGGGCGCTGCTGGTCAAGCGGTTCACGTCGGGCCAGCCGTCCCGGATCCAGGCGACGCCCGGCTGGATCTTCTCCGTCACCAGGGCGCGGGCCCGGAGCTCACCCCGGTCGTTGAAGCAGCGGACCCACGTGTCAGGTTGGATGCCCCTAGCGTTGGCATCATGGGGATGCAGCCACAGGACCGGCTCAGGATCCAGCTTGGCGAGGGCAGGGATCGCCTGCCCGGAGAGGTAGAAGGCGTGGAAGTGGGTGAGGGTCCGGCCGTTCCGGAGGACGAGGGGATACACGTTCGCCAGATCGGGCCGCCTGATCGGACTCTCCAAGGGCTCCTCGTGGACCGGCATAGGCGGTAGACCCCAGGACGCTGCCCGCTCTGAGTAAAACTCGACCTTCCCTGAAGGGGTTTGGAATCGACGCTCAGGATAGGCCACAGGGGAAACCCGGAGGGGGACGATGCCGCCCTGGACTCGGAGCTTTGCGGTGCTGAGCCCGATTGAGGGATGGGCAAAGACGACATCGAGGGCCCCTTCTTCGTTTGGCCAGGGCCAGTAGCTCTCGCCAATCCCCAGGTGGTCGGCAAGGGCTCTCAGCACTCCTACGACGGAGCGGGCCTCGCCCAGGGGTTCGATGACCTGGGGCATCAGGTAGAGGTGCGTGTTGGTGGTCTTGAAGCCGGTCTCTTCCACCCAGGTGGTGCCGGGGAGGACGAAGTCGGCCATCCGGCGGGCCGTCTCGTTCATGAAGAGATCGTGGACCACGATGGTCCAGACCCGGTCCAGGGCCTTTTCGGTCCGATGGCTGTCTGAAAACGACGAGAGCATGTTGGTGCCGAAGAGAAAGAGGACCTGAATCCGACCCTCCTCAAAGGCCTGGAGCATCGTCGGCATGTGGCTGGGGATGTATGTCCCTGGTGGGCGAAGGTGCTCCCCGTACAGGTTTTCAAAGTAGAGGGGCTCCCCGTGGGTAACCCCCCGGTGGCGTTGGCCTAGGCCGCCCCCTGGCACCCCGTATTGGCCGGTCAGGGCCGGAAGGCATGAGATGGCCCGGCTGGCCAGCCAGCCCTGTTGGCTCTTATACATCGAAGCCCCGCCCAGAACGATCATCCCTGGCTTCCTTGTCGCGTAGAGGTGGGAGAGGTCCCTGATCTGATCGGCCGGGATGCCGGTCATGGCAGCAGCCCATTCAGGATCGTACTGGCGGACATGCTCCCGAAGCCTGTCGAACCCAACGGTGTGCTTCTCCACGAAGGCTTGATCGTAGAGGCCTTCCTCGATCGAGACGTGCATCATCGAAAGCGCGAGGGCGGCGTCGGTTGAAGGCCGGATCGGGATGAAGCGATCCGAGTGCAGGGCGGCCTCCGTTTCCCTGACATCAATGGTGATGACCGTGGCCCCCCGCCGCTTCGCTTCGATAAGATGGGGCGCGATCGTCGGCTGGCTTGCCAGGTTCGCCCCCCAGAAGAGGATCAAGCGGCTCTGTTCGCCCATGTCCTCTTTGGTGTTGATCTCTAACGTCCCGGTGAGGTGGAGCCCGAAAGCGCCGAGGGCCCAGCAGATGATGGCCGGGTTCCAGTACTGGCAGCCGTAGACGTTCCCGAAGCGGCGGACGGCATGGCCGCCGATGGTGTTTGTCAAGGCCCCGTGGCCCGGCCAGAGGGCCACGGCTTCGCGGCCGGCCGCCTGCATGCGAGAGGCAATCTCGCCCAAGGCGTCGTCCCAGGAGATCCGTTCCCAGGTGTCAGAGCCCCTGGGCCCTTTTCGGCGGAGAGGATGCAGGATCCGAAGGCTGTTTCCGATGATGGCGGGGGCGCTCAACCCCCTGACGCAGAGGAAGCCTCGGCTGTCCGGGTTCTCGTGATCCCCCCGGACCCCCACCACTTTTCCATCCTTGACCTCGACCACCATCCCACAATAGGTGGGATGGCAGTTCATCGGACACATGGTCCGTATTTCCATCTCTGCCTCCTTTTTGCCGTCGCCCGATTGTTCGTGAAGGACAGTATAGCATACTGGCACAGAGTTGTGCCAAGGAATCCCTTCTGATGCATCCAGGGCTTGACAGGAACAAAACTTCGAGTCATCCTGTCTCTACACGATCGTCTCCAATGACTAGGAGCGCCTAACAGAACCTCCTATCTTGTCACCCTGAGCCCTGGAGGTTTTGTTAGGCTCTTTAACATGAACTGTGTAGAAAAGGGAGGATCTGCTGTGAAGAAGAAATGGATCGTTCGTGTCTGGACGAGCCTCCTGGGCCTTCTCCTGGTCTTTCAATTCGCCACGGCCCTGGGAGCAGTAGAGACGTCGGCTCTCCCCAAAGGCCTGTGGCATGAAGGTCCATCGGTTCAGGTTGATCCGGACATCGCCCGGCTGAACCAGACCTTCACTCGACTGGCCGAGCAGCTCCGGCCGGCGGTTGTTCAGGTCCGGGTCGCGGGTGCCTCGGCGGCGACATCGAGCCTCGGGCCCCGTCAGCCCCGGAGGGCCCAGGGTTCCGGGTTTCTGATCAGTCAGGATGGGTACGTCGTCACTGCCCAACATGTGGTGGGCGAGGGGTCACAGGTCGAGGTCGTCCTGTTCGATGGGAGGCACCTCCGGGGGCAGGTCCTTGGTAAGGACCGTCGCGTCGATCTGGCCCTGATCAAAGTGGAGGGAGCGTCCGACCTGCCTTTCCTTCCGCTGGGGGACTCTGACCGGCTGAAGCTTGGTGAGCTGGTCATGGCCTTGGGAAGCCCCTTCGGCCTTGACTACTCGGTGAGCCTGGGGATCGTCGGTCGGCGCGGTGTCAACGATGAGGCCCCTTCTCCGGCCTTTGAGTTCATCCAGACCGATGCGGCGGTCAACCCCGGCAATAGCGGCGGTCCCCTCGTTAACATGGCCGGACAGGTGGTCGGGGTCACCACCATGGCGGCCCGGGGAGGGAGCTTGGGCTTTTCGATCCCCATCAACCTCGTGAAGGCCCTCCTCCCCCAGCTCCTCGAGAGGGGGGCGATCATCTGGGGATGGCTGGGCATCCAGATTGAGGAGGTTGATGACGAACTGGCTGAACTTGAAGGACTCCCCTTAGGAAAGGGCGTGCTGGTCAGTGCCGTGCTTCCAGGGCAGCCTGCCGACCAAGGCGGGATCCGGGTGGGGGATATCATCCTGTCCATCGATGAGGTTGCCATCAACAGCCCGAAGGAGCTGATCAGGGTGGTCTCGACCAGCCAGGTCGGGAAAGAGGTCCGGATCACCCTCCGCCGGAAAGGGCAGGATCTACAGGTCTCTGTCCGGATCGGAGCCTATCCCGAGAGAGAATCCGAAGAAGGGTAAGAGAGGTGAGGCAATATGCCAAAGAAAGGAAAGATCCTTACCATCTCGTTGGTGGTTCTCCTGATCGCAGGTCCGACCTGGGCGGGGGGGTCCTTCTATGGCGCAACGCCCGGGGCCCTCTCGGTCATCCGGGGGAAGCTCACCGAGTACCCGACGCCGACCAAGCGGTCTGCCCCGCGACGGATGGCCACCGCCCTTGATGGGATGATCTGGTTCACCGAGTATGGGGTGAACAAGATCGGCCGCCTGGATCCGAAGACAGGAGCGATGAAGGAATGGGACGCGCCGTCCAAAAACTCTGGACCTTATGCCATCAACGTGGACGCGGGCGGGGTCGTCTGGTTCAGCGAGTTTGACGCTAACACGGTGGCCCGGTTCGACCCAAAGACAGAGAAGTTCACCGTCTATCCGATCCCGAGCCGAAACGCCGGTGTTCGCAAGATGACCATCGATCCAGAGGGGCGGGTGTGGTACCTGGGGAACGGCTCGAATACCCTGGGTGTCGTCGAGTAAAAGGAGGGGAGGATGAAGGCCGTCGTCTTTCATCAGCAGGGTGGCTTGGAGGTCTTGAAGTACGAGGATGCGCCTGACCCGAAGGCCGGGCCCGGGGAGGTCCTGATCCGGGTCAAGGCCTGCGGGTTGAACCGCTTGGACATCTGGGTCCGGGAGCGGCTTCCAGGGGTCCCACTTCCCCACATCCAGGGGACTGATGTGGCCGGCGAGATTGCCGAAATGGGCCCTGGGGGCGAGGGCTTCCATATCGGCCAGCGGGTCGTTGTCGATCCTGCCTTAAGCTGTGGCCGCTGCGAGTATTGCTTGGCGGGCGAGGACAACCTCTGTCTTCGCTTCAAGATCCTGGGCTACCAGGTGAACGGCGGCTACGCCGAGCTGGTGAAGGTCCCGGCCGTAAACTGCGTCCCGATCCCTGATAGGCTTCCCTTCGAGGAGGCGGCCGCTGTCCCGGTGAACTTCCTCACCTCGTGGCATATGCTCATCACCCGGGCTAGGCTCCGCGCCGGTGAGAGCCTGTTGGTCCAGGCCGCCGGAAGCGGGATCGGCTCGGTCGCCATCCAGATCGCGAAGTTGGCCGGGGCCAGGGTGATCGCCACGGCGGGAAGCGATGAGAAACTCAAGAAGGCTAAGGAGCTGGGCGCCGATCATGGCATCAACTACCAAAAGACCGACTTCCCCCAGGAGGTCCTGAAGCTGACCAATAGCCGAGGGGTCGATGTGGTCTTCGAGCATGTCGGCCCGGCGACCTTTGAGGGGAGCTTAAAAAGCTTGGCCAGAGGGGGGCGACTGGTGATCTGCGGGGCGACCACGGGTCCCAAGGCCGACTTCGAGATCCGGCCCTTCTATACCAAGCAGCTTTCCATCATCGGCTCCATGGTGGGAACCAAGCGGGAGTTCCTGGAGGTCATCAGGCTGGTGGGGGAGGGAGCGCTCAAGCCGATCATCGACAACGTCTATCCCTTGAAAGACGCGGCCGCCGCCCAGAAGCAGATGATGGACCGGGACTTCTTCGGGAAGTTGATCCTGAAGCCATAGGGGTAAACGATGGAAACCTTTTCAGAGCACCTCAGAGAAGAGGCTGAAGGGATCTGGCAGGTGATCTTCCACCATCCCTTCCTCAGGGAGATAGAGGACGGGACGCTTCCAGAGGAGAAGTTTCGGTATTATCTCAGCCAGGACTACCACTACCTCGACGCCTTCGCCAAAGCGGTGGGGTTGGTCCTGGCCAAGGCCCCCGATGCGTCCACCCTCCAGCTTTTGGCCCAGCGGGTCCTCCGCCCCGTCGAGAAGCCGCTCCATAAGAAGCTCCTAGAGCTTCTCGGCGTGGACCCCCTTTCCGTCGAAAGAACCCTCTTAGCGCCCACCAATCTGGCCTATATGAACCACCTTCTGGTAACGGCCGCTTTAGGAGGCCTGAGTGAGGTGGCGGCGGCTCTACTTCCCTGCCCGTGGACCTACCACGAGATCGGGAAGCGCCTTGGGGAGGTAAAGCACCCCGTCTATGGGGAGTGGGCGGCCTTCTACGCCTCCGGGTTCCTCACGGAGAGTGTCGAGGCGTGGCAGGCCCTGGTGGACCGGGCCGGGGCCCAGGCCTCGCCGACTGAAAGGGAGGCGATGATGGAAGCGTTCCTCCTCTCAAGCCGGTACGAGTACCTCTTCTGGGAGATGGCGTACCGGATGGAAAGCTGGCCGGTTTAGGGCTGCGCTAATGCGTTATCGTCTGCCAATGGTGCGAGAATGGGCCGGGCGCAAGGCCCTCACCTCGGAGGCGCCCAATGAGAAGATTGGAGAAGCCTCAAGGAGAAACGGTTATGACAGATGAGAAGTTGCTCGAGCGCATCACCGTCAACCCTGAGATTTTTGGCGGCAAGCCCATCATCCGGGGTCTCAGGATTGCGGTGGAACATATCCTGGGCATGCTGGCGGCCGGGGAGACGCCGGACCGAATCCTCACCGAGTATCCCTTTCTAGAGCCCGAGGATATCCAGGCGTGCCTGCTCTTTGCCTACCGGCAGGTGGCCGGGGAGCAGGTCTATGAGCGGGTCTCGGTTGGTGAAGGGGCGTGAAATTTTGGGATGGTTCATTTTCCAGGGAAGTTAAGTTTACACTTTTTGACAGGCTCAAAAAATCCCAAACACTTGATTTTTAAGGGATTCCAATTAACTATAAGCCGAAAAGTGTAAACCAGATTGTGAACCATCCCGAATCGTGGAAGGACAAATCAATTCTACGGGGTAATCTGGAAGAGGAGGAGGGGGATGCAGGAATTTTACGTCAAGAGTAACCGGAAGTTCCAGATGATCGACATCACGGCCAAGGTTCAGGAGATTGTGAAGAAGACCGGGGTCGAGGAGGGGATCTGCTGCGTCTACACGCCTCACGCGACGGCGGCCATCACGGTGAACGAGAATGCCGACCCGAACGTCTGCGAGGACTTTCTCGATGCCCTGGCGAAGCTCATCCCTGAAGGGATCTGGCGGCACGACCGGATCGACAACAATGGGGCCGCCCACATCAAGGCGGCCCTTATCGGGCCGAGTGAGGCGATCCCGGTCCGGGACGGCAGGCTGTTGCTTGGAACGTGGCAGGCCGTGATGCTGGTCGAGCTGGACGGCCCCCGCGAGAGGAAGGTCATCGTCGAAGTGCGCTAAGGAAGCGTTCAGCTTTCAGCTATGAGCTTTCAGCCTTCATCTGTTAGCTGTCAACTGTCAGCTTCTGGCTGATGGCTGATCACTGATCACTGAGTTACATCTGCCCCCTTTCGGGTTCGGTTGCAGGCTTCGTGAACATCTCCACGCAGGCGAGGAACATGGTCATCAAGGTGGGGCCGAGGACCAACCCTGAGAAGCCAAAGGCGACCAGGCCTCCTAAGATCCCGAAGAACAGGAGGCCGGTGGGGAGGGCGGCCCGGCCGGAGATCAGGATCGGCTTTAACAGGTTATCTGAGGTGCCAACCACAAGGGCCCCCCAGGCGGCCACGATGATCCCTTTGACCCAGGAGCCTGTGAGGGCAAGATAGAGGGCTGCTGGAGCCCACACCAGTGCTGTCCCGCCAAAGGGCAAGATGGCACCGATCATGCTGAGGAAACTGAGGAGGGCTGGGTAGGGGACCCCGGTCACCCACAACATGAAGCCGGTCAACAGTCCCTGGACCCCCGCCGTCAGAAGCGTTCCCCTGACGACGGCGACGATTGTCCCCCCTAAGTGGGTGAAGATGGTCTCCACCTCTTCGGATCGGAGGGGAAGGATCCCTTTCAGCCATAAGAGGAGGTTCTCCCCATCGCGTAGCAAGAAGAAGAGGGCGATGGCCATCAGGGAGAGATCGATGATGAAGGCCAGGACGTTCCTGGCGGCGGTTCCCAGCCACGAAACCAGGACCCCCGTCATCGCCTCGGCGCCTCGGAGTGAAAGGGTTTTCAAGTCGAAGCCGAGCGATTGGAGTTGGGCATCGAGGCCGAACCACAGCCCTTTTAGCCATCCTAACCGGGGGTGTTCGGCCAGCGACGCCACACCCCCTGTCTGAATAACGGTCTGAAAAGACTGATAAAACTTTACTGCCTCATCCACCAAGACCCAGGAGAGGGAGAAGGCAGGGAGGACCAGGGCGAGCACCACGACGAGGGTCAGGATCATCGCCGCAAGCCCTGACCGCTGCCGGAACCGCCGTGCTAGGGCCTGTTGCACAGGGAAGAAGATCAGGGCCAGGACACCGGCCCAGAGGAGCGAGGCCAAAAAAGGGGAGAAAATACGGTAGAGCCCAAAGCTGATGAGCAGGAGGGCGATGAAAAGGAAGCTGTTTCGAAGAGGCTGTCGGTCCATGCCTACCCGTCATTTCCCACCGTGGGAGTGACCTCCCACATTTCGTAACAGGCCTCGGGCAGTTCTTTGACAAACCGGGAGGGCTGCACCAGGATCGGCTGGCGCCTGAAATCCTGGGAGAGGAGGGGGTACGACAGGTACAGTTGCTCCTTCGCCCGGGTCGCCGCAACGTAGAACAGGCGCCGCTCCTCCTCCTCGCCTCCCTCTTCTTTCAAGGCCGCCGGCGCCGGCATCTTCCCTTCGGCCAGCCAGATGAGAAAGACGACGGTCCATTCTAATCCTTTCGCCTGATGGATCGTCGAAAGGACCAGCCGGTCCTCTCCAGCTTCCTCGGCGAGAGCCTCTTCCCCCGCGACGATCCCCAACAGGGCCAATTCGCTTAAAAAACCCTCCAGGCTTTGATACCGGCCGGCGAAGGTAGCGAGCTGGTGCAGATCCTCCAAGCGGGGAAACCAGTTGGCATACCGGCTCTTGAGGTAGTCCTCGTAGCCCTCTTCCAAGACTGTCTGGATCATTCCAGCCGGGGAGTGCCGAAGGCCGGGTGCCTTCAGCTTCTTAAGCAGCCTCAAAAACTCGCCAAACCCCCTCTGGGCCGGTCGGAGGAGGGAGGCCGCTTCGACCTCGAAGACCGCATCCAGCGGCAAGGGAGCCTGTCGGATCTCCTGCCAGATCCGTTCCGCCGTGGCGCTCCCCACCCCCGGGTAGAGCTTCAAGGCCCGCCTCCAGGACAGCTCATCCCAAGGGTTCGAGACAATCCTTAAAAAGCTGGTCACGTCCTTGACATGGGCCTGCTCGAAGAAGCGGAGGCCCGATCGGACCTCGAAGGGGATGCCCCGCCGGGTCAGTTCCAGTTGAAGCTCCAAGGACTGATAGTGGGAACGGTAGAGGGCGGCGATCTCATGTAAGGGGATCCCCTCGTCCTGAAGCTCCAAGACCCGTTGGGCGACGAAGGCTGCCTGCTCCAGCTCGTCCATGACGGTGACCAGGACCGGGAGGGGGCCGGACGGTCGGATGGCCTTGAGCGTCTTCCGATACTGGTGCCTGTTCCAGCAGATGCTCGCGTTGGCCAGGCCGAGGATCTCAGGGGTGCTCCGATAGTTGAGTTCGAGCTTGTGGATCATGGCATCCGGGTACCGCTCGGTGAAGCGGAGGATGTTCTCGTAGTGTGCTCCTCTGAACCGGTAGATACTCTGGGCATCATCCCCCACCACCATCAGGTTCCGGTGATGGGAGGCCAAAAGATCGAGGATCTCGCCCTGGAGCCTGTTGGTGTCCTGGTACTCGTCGCAGAGGAGGTAGCGGAAGCGGGTCGCGTACGGCTCCAGGATCATTGGCTCGTCGTTCAGGAGTTTCCACCAGAGCAGGAGGAGATCATCGTAGTCCACCAGGTTCTCCTGCCTTTTCCGTGCCTCGTATCGGTTCGCGATCCTGGTGATCTCCTCGGCGAATTCCAGGAAGAAGGGCGAGCGGTCCTCCAGGACCTTTTCCAGAGAGGTTTGGGTGTTGACACCGAAGCTCAAGAGATCCTGGAGGACATCCCCCTTCGGGAAGCGGCTTTTCCCTTTTCTGGGTTTGAGATCGGAGGCGCAGGATTCCAGGAGTTCCTTGGCATCCTCCCGGTCCAGGATCGTGTAGTTCTCCGAAAGCCCCACGGCTTGAGAATGGCGACGGAGGGTCAGGTTCCCCAGATGGTGGAACGTCCCGCCCCAGAGAGGCCGGATGTCCTTGTTCACCAGAGACTGGGCGCGCCGGAGCATCTCCCGGGCTGCCTTGTTGGTGAAGGTCGTTAACAGGATGGAGGAGGGCTCGATGCCACGGTCTAAGAGGTAGGCGACCCGGTAGGTGACGACCCGGGTCTTTCCCGACCCTGCCCCGGCGATGACCAGGTGGGGCCCCTCCCCAGCCGTCACCGCCTCGAACTGCTGCGGGTTCAGCTCCTGTTCGTACCGCCTGAGATCGACGGAGATCCTCGAAGGCTTTAAGACGTAGCGTCTCATGGGGTCTGTTGGCTCCCAGCCGGCTCAGCCCCAGTCTACCTGAAGGCCCACAAGAGTTCAACAGCGAAAGGGGAATGGGCGAACCGAGCGAAGGGAAGCCTATCGGGAAGAGGAGAGGTGCGTCGCAAAAAGGACTTGACGGGAAGGAGGATATGGGATACACCGGAACCATAATGTTTAGGAGTCCTCCATAAGGGATCTCGTGATGGACCCAGGAATCAGGAAGCAAACAGCATTCGGCAGGCTAAGGGGAGAAAGGATCGCTACACCGTGCTCTCCCAAGTGGCTTGGGAGGCTGTGCGGGAGTATATCCAGCAGTATCGTCCTGACAAGTGGCTCTTCCCTGGGGCTCAACCGGGGCGGCACTTACATGAACGGAGCGTCCAAAAGGTCTTCGAGCGGGCTTGTGAGAGAGCCGGGATCCGCAAGGATGTGTCGGTCCATACGCTGCGCCATTCGTTCGCGACCCATCTGCTGGAATCCGGCACGGATCTCCGGTACATTCAGGAGCTGCTAGGGCATAAGAGTTCTAAGCATGTCCTGAGCTTGTCGAAGGGACCACCGAGGTGTACACCCATATCAGAACGGGATCTCGGGCGGATTCAAAGCCCGTTGGACAGCCTAGCGGTGGGTCCAGAGGGCAAAACCGGGGAGGAGCCCTCACGACTATAGGAGGAGATTCACGCACCAGTTCGTCTAACAGGGCTAATTTGGGTGCATTCACGGACCTGACGTGCGTAAATCCAAGAGTTAGCCGCAAGTGAGGGACGGAACTGGAGGCTGGGGATCAGCGGTTCTCACGTGCTTCGGTGAGGATACGATTAACTCTCAGCCCGGGAATACGCTCGAAGTGACGGACGTTTCCAGTCACGAGCTCGAGGCCGTGATAAGTGGCGGTCGCCGCAATCTGAAGATCTGCATCGGGCAGGATCGTGCCCGCTTCCTCCAAGGCAGCACGGATCTGACCGAACACCCGAGAAACGGCGACATCGTAAGGGAGTACGGTGACCGCAGGGAGCACGCGCGTTTCAATGTTCTCGAGGTGGCGCTCCTTGGCCTTAGAGCGATACGCGCCCTTGTAGAGCTCGCCAATTGATACAGCGCTTGTGAACTGTTCCTCGCGAGGGATAGTTCGCAGCCACTCTACGTAGCGGGGGAGGGGCCGCGGTTTCAGGAGCTCCGAGATCGCGTCCGTATCGAAGAGGTAGGGCATCCGCCACTCAGTCGAGATTGGCTACGCGGCGCCGACCGACTCGGCGAGAGGTCTCGAGGATTTGGACCAGTTCCTCCGAGCCCTCCCACCCGCCGGCGATGCGTGCCAGACCACCCTCCGGACCGGCCGCACGGAGCCGCTGGAGCTGCTCCAGGTCCTCGGCCCGCACGAGGGCGGCGACAGGCTTGCCGTGGCGCGTGATGAGAAGGGGCTCGCCCCGCTGCTCGACCTCACGGATCCGCTCAGAGAGGGTGGCCTTGACTTCGGCAACCGAGAGGGACTTCTTGGCCATAGCGCTGCTCCAGTTCGGGTCCATCTGACCAATTGGACTATAGCACCACCGGGGCCAGGAATCAAGGGGTAGGCACGGGAGATCCGGTCCCTCAACTGCGGCTAAACACGAGGGTTGCCGCTGTGCGTCACCTGGCGGCACCGCTTGCCCTTTGGGAACGCAGCCATGCGGCCGTGTTCGGCAACCCCGGAACGTTATCTGCCATTGCCTTTTGCCGGTCCGAGCATAGGAGAAGATCTGATTAGTTGGACCACGCGACGATGGTAAAGGTCAAGCTGTATCTGGACAGCTCGGTGCCGAGCGCCTACTTCGATTCTCGAGCGCCTGACCGGCAGCGGCTGACTCAGCAGTTCTGGAAGGATCGGCTGCCAGATTCTGATGCTGTGATTTCGGCGGTCGTCTTGAAGGAGATCGCCGACACGCCGGATCCGACGAGGCGGCAGAAGATCGAAGAGCTCGTTACAGGCATGACGCTTCTCCCGCTCACCGAAGAGGCCACGGCCCTAGCGCAGGAGTACGTTCGGCAGAGGATCTTCCCGGAGCAGTATGAGTCGGATGCCCTCCATGTGGCCATTGCGGTCGTGAACGGGGTCGGTTATCTGGCGAGTTGGAACTTCAAGCACTTGGTGAACGTCCGAACGAGACGAGAGGTGAACTTGGTGAACGCGCTTCGTGGGTATCAGCCGATCGAGATCGTGGCGCCCCCGGAGCTGTAGAGGTAGAAAGGGAGCAATGAGAGACATTACAGAGCCCGAGAAGAGAGCCATCTGGGAGGAAGTGAAGAAGGAGTTCCCGGATGACGAGCTGATGCAGGAGATCCACTACGTCCGATGGATTCACCAGCTCCAGACGAAGGATCTCCCGCTCGCCGAGCGGATCGCCTTCTACCAGGCAGCAGAGGAAGGCGTTTCGGTAAAGGGAAAGAGCGGCAACGGCAGATAACAACGGGTTAACGCTGCGGTGCGCAAGCGCGCCTTGGCCTTCGGCAACCCCGCTGCTTATGGCTGTGCCGGTGTGTGGGAGCTTCCGAAAACGCAGCGAGGTTCGTTAACCCTGGAACGTTATCCGAAATGGCCTTTTGTAAGAGGAGAGTATGGTGGGACTGACGGTTTTAGAGATTGAAGTAGGGAATCCTGTGAACTCTGAGGTCACCGAAAAAGTCGAATTTCTGATCGACTCTGGGGCCATTTATTCCGTGGTTCCCACCCCGATTTTGGAAAGCCTTGGTATTCAACCGTTGGCAGAGCAGGAATTCCGATTAGCGGATGGCACGAAGATCGTGCGGAAGAAGGGCATCGCTGTTTTCAAGTATGGGGACAGGATAGCGAGAACTAAAACCCTTGCCTATGATTCTTGCCGTCTTGTTGGGGAAAATTGGGCCGTGCTGAGCTTTGGGTGAGACCGTTCAAGTGGAGAAGCGGATCGTCAGGATGTCGCCGTCCTGGACGATGTAGTCTTTCCCCTCTAATCGAAGCACGCCGTGCCTCCTGGCCTCGGCCATCGACCCTGAAGCCTGCAACGCGTCCAAGGGGACGACCTCGGCTTTGATGAAGCCCTTTTCCATGTCAGAATGGATCGTCCCGGCGGCCTTTTGTGCCGTCGAGCCTCTGGGGATCGCCCAGGCCCTTAGCTCGTCGCCTACCACGGTGAAGAAGGTGATGAGGCCTAAGAGTTCATAGCAAGCCTTGATGAGCCGGTCCAGGGCCGGCTCAGGAAGGCCCAACTCCTTCCGGAAGACCTCCGCCTCTTCGGGGGAAAGCTCCATCATCTCCAATTCTACCTTGGCGGGGAGGGCCAGGAGGGCCGTGGCGTTGTGGCGGCAGGCCTCCTGGAGAGGACCGGGAGGGCCCTGGAGCTGGGGGGCCGTCTCGCCGGTATTCAGGAGGTAGAGGTGGGGCTTCTGGGTGAGGAGCTGGAAGCCCCGGAGCCTCCGATCCTCCTCGGGGGAGAAGGAGAGGTCCCGGATCGGGACCCCGGCCTCCAACTGCCCCCGGCAGCCTTTCAAAAGCTCCAACTCTTTTGGATTTTCATCTTTCTTCCCCTTTTTCAGGTTCTCTTCGATCCTGCCGATCCGCTTCTCCACAATCTCTAAGTCGGCCATCACGAACTCGGAGGCGATCAGGGCGATGTCCCGAGCGGGGTCCACGGTTCCTTTCATATGGGGGACCCTGGCATCCTCGAAGGCGCGGATGACGACCAGGAGGGCATCCATCGTTCGCAGTTGGACGAGGACCTGGGGGGTCAGGATGGCGCCGGAAGGCATGGCTTTAGCCGGGGCATGGAAGTCATGGTACTCGAGGGCAACGGGGGTCATTTTTTTCGGCTTGAACAGCGCGGCCAGGAAGTCGAGGCGGGGATCGGGGACCTTGATCTGGGCGATAGCGACCTCGGCGGAGGTGGGGCGGGCCTCCCCCTTCACCCGGTGGAGGAGGTGGAACACGGTGGTTTTGCCCGAGGCCGGAAGGCCGACAAGACCAAACCGCATAGGATCGCCCGACTTTCCCCTTACAAGGAGAGGCCACCGGCCTCCAGGTGCTCTTTGATCCTGGCCAGGAACCGGTCCGCCACGGCCCCGTCGAAGGCCCGGTGGTCGAAGCTTAAGGAGAGGTAGATCATCGGACGGATGGCGATGGCGTCGTCTCTCACCACCACCCGCTTCGTCACGGCCCCTGTCCCGAGGATGCCCACCTGAGGCTGGTGGATGATGGGGGTCGAGAGGAGGCTTCCGGAGACCCCGTGGTTGGTGATGGTGAACGTGCCCCCCGCTACATCATCCGGGGAGAGCTTCCCTTCCCTGGCCCGTGTGGCCAGGTCATAGGCTTCCCTGGCTAAACGGAGGAGGCTCTTCTCGTCCGCATCCTTGATGACCGGGACGATGAGCCCTTGCTCGGTTGCGACGGCGATCCCGACATTGATCCGTTTTTTGAGGACGATCTTGTCCTCGGCAAACGTGGTGTTCACCATCGGGAAGGCCCTAAGAGCGGCGACGGCAGCCTGGACGAAGAAGGGGAGGTAAGTAAGGGGGAACCCCTCCCGCTTCTGGAATTCGTCCTTCTGACGGTCGCGGAAGGCCACTACTTTGGACATGTCCGCCTCCATCACCGTCGTCACGTGGGGCGAGGTCCGCTTGCTCCGGACCATGTGCTCGGCGA